>DOTA01000321.1 GCA_003513015.1 Chloroflexota bacterium | reverse complement strand
GCCGTAGGGTACCATCATGATGCCGGCGTTGTTCAGGAGGACATCCAGGCGCTCATATTTGGCTTTGAATTGCGCCGCAAATTGCTGGATGGATTCCAGGCTGGATAGATCGAGGGGCATGATTTCCGCAAGGGCGTTGGGCATTTCGGCCCGGATTTGAGCCAGGGCGGCCTGGGCTTTCTCGGGGTTGCGTTAGGCTAAAATGGTTTGCGCTCCCTTGCGGGCAAATTCTTTCGCGGCCTCAAACCCGATGCCGCTGTTGGCTCCGGTGACGATGATCACCTTCCCGGTCAGGTCGGGGATGTCGGCGGTGGTCCAGATTTCCGCAGGGAGGCTGTTTTGGGATTGCACATATTTATAAATAGCGGCACCCGCCAAAACGGCGGCAGTTCCGCCGAGTAAAACTTTCTTTTTCATTGAAGATCTCCTTTAAAGCGAGTTTTTTTGCAACAAGCGCTTATCTTACCACGCTCCAACCTGACAAACTGTGTGAAAATTTACCTCACTGGGAGTACAATGAGCCTCCAAAATTTTACGTTCGACCGCGACACCATCTTGCTACGCTCACCCAGGTAAGGTGCCACCCCGAGGAGATATTCTCAAAAAAAATGGCTAATTTATCACAATCTCTCAACTGGTCGCAGACCTTTAGCGCCATGCGGCATCGCAACTTCCGGCTGTTCTTTTGGGGGCAGTTGGTTTCCGTCATCGGGGTTTGGATGCAAACCACGGCCCAGCAATGGCTGGTTTATCGCATTACGGGATCACAGACCAGCCTGGGGCTGGTCACGTTTATCAATTTTTTACCTGTCCTTTTGCTTTCCCTGTTTATGGGGGTGGTCACCGACCAATTTCCCCGGCGAAAATTATTATTGCTGACCCAAAGCTGGTTTATGCTTCTCGCTGGAATTCTGGCGCTGCTGACCTGGTTTGGCATGGTCCAATATTGGCACATTCTGATGCTCTCCTTTTTGCTGGGGATTGGTAACGCCCTGGATATGCCTGCGCGCCAGGCCTTCGTCGTCGAGATGGTCGATGATGACAAACGCGATGTGATGAATGCCGTCAGCATCAATTCTGCCCTGTTCAATATCGCCCGCATCGTTGGTCCGGCCATTGGCGGCATCGTAGTGGCCGCCTTTGGAGAAGCGCCTGCCTTTGCGCTGAACAGCCTTTCTTACCTGGCCGTGATCTATGCGCTGGCGCTGATGCAAATATCTGCTTCTGCTGCGGTTGGCTCGCGTGCCAAGCCCCTTGACCGGATGAAAGACGGCTTTCGCTACATTTTCGATCAAAAAGCGATTCTTGGATTAGTTTTTTTGGTGGCCGTTTTTAGTATGGTTGGTTTCGGTGCGCTCACGCTGGTCCCCGTTTTTGCGAAAGATATTCTCAACATTGGGGCCGCCGGTTTCGGGAATTTGCTCTCCTGGCAGGGCATCGGCGCTTTGATCGGGGCCTTGATATTGATTATTTTTGGCAATCGCTTCCATAAGGGAAAATTGCTCTTTAGGAGCCGCTTGCTGTTGGGGCCGGGCATTATTGGTTTGGCACTTTCACGCACACCTTGGCTCAGCATGGCGCTCATGGCCGTGATCGGCTATTCTTTCATCACACAACTTGTCTTGACGAACACCCTCATCCAAATGATCGTTCCCGATGAACTGCGCGGGCGCGTACTCAGTACCTACACCTGGGCTTTGGGCGGTTTTTACCCCCTGGGTTCGCTGGCCGTGGGCTTTCTGGGCGATCGGATCGGCGCGCCTAACGCGGCGTTGATCTCTGGGGTAGGCTGCATTCTGTTGATCGGCGTTAATCTGGCGGTTTTCCCCTCCATCCAAAAACTGCGCTAATTTAGCGGAGTCACGCCAAATACTCTGCCAGCGCATCCCAATCAAACTCGATATAAGGCAAACCGGCCTCAATCCGTTCCTTGCGCCCGCGCATAAATCCCGTAATCCAGGGGCCATTATCACTCTCGACGTCAAAACTAAAATGGATGATAGCGTACAGGTCGATCTCGCGCAACTTCATAAAATGCGGCAACTCCCGCAGCCAAACCGGGTCGAGTTGGTTTTCCTGGTGGTAACCGCGCAAAAAATCACGCATAAAATCGGCCGTGTATGCCGCCATATCCTCCTTGTGCATCGCGGCGTAAAACAGCACCATGGCAATATCGTAGATGAACCAACCGTAAACGCAATCATCGAAATCGAAGAGCGTGATCTGCCCCTCGTGGACGAAGAAATTACCACCATGCGCATCTTGATGGATCAGACCGTAGCTTTCGCGATCTTTGGGGAGGCTCTGCAAATGGCGCATCAAATCCTGAAATTTTTGGAGGGCCACCGTTTCCGAGGCGGGCAGCCACCTTTCAAGGTCCACGTTGCCCGGAGCATCCCATTCTTCGCGCCGCCAGGCGGGGTTGGCGGGTTCGTAAGCCTTGGTCAGTTTGTGGATGCGGCCCAGTACGCGCCCGTAGTGCTGTACAAATGCCGGAGTCCACTCCGTTTCCCAGGGCGGACCGCCGCGCGCCTTGACAAAGGCCGTCGCTAAAAATTGCTCGCCGTATCCGTCGGCCACTCCCTCAACCAGATTCCCCTGTTGCGACAGAATCGCCCGCGAGACGTTAGCCCCACCCCGGGCCAGGTAGTTGATCCAATCTACCTCGCCCGCGATCATCTCCGGGCTGCGCCGTCCGCTGTGGCTAACGCGCAGGATGAATTCTCCATCTCCGGGACGATAAAATTCGTAAATGAAACTCTCGAAGCCATCCAGTAGTTTGATCTCGTTGGGTTGGATGCTAAAGCGCTGCATCAGCGCCTGCAACATATCATCGGTATAACGTTGGGCAATTTGGGGATCCATAAACGATCTCTGATATGCTAGATTTCAGCCTCGCTGGCTGGCAGCGGCCACCACGCTTCGCACTGCTCCCGCGTAAAGGAAGGTGAAGCCGCACTGAGATAGCGCAACACCCCTTGGCCGGTGTTTTTCAACCCGTGCTCGGCAAAGGCTGGAAAGAAAATGCAATCCCCAGCCTGCACCAGACACTCTTCGCTAGCAACAGACATCAGGCCGCAGCCTGCGAGGATGTAGTACATTTGCTCGGGTTCGTGGGAATGTAAATGTTGAAATCCTCCCGGCTCCATTTCGACAAGGGTGATGGCGAGTTTCTCCGCACCGCAGGTTTTGGCGGAAATCAGTAGATATGAGGTGATCTCATCTCGCTGGTAACGCGGGGAAAAGTTTTGGCGCAGAATATTCATGAGTGTTTTTCCGATGCTGATTTGGCGAGAACTCGCGCCATAAAGCGCTCTTTATCTACGATTGCGCGCAGGTGCGTGCCCTCACCGATTTTGTCGGCATTGTCCCAGGCGTCAATCGAGAGCTTGACCCGGTTTTTGACTACTTCCAGCACTTCGGCACGCACGCGCACGCTAGCGTTCATCGGTGTGGCAGCGAGATGCCGCACATCCACCTGCACGCCGACACTCATTTGGCCTTCGCGCAGATGTTCGGCGATCAGGCGGTTGGAAACGCGCTCCATAAATGAAATCATCCAGGGGGTGCCGAGCACCTTTTCGTCGCCGCTACCAATGTGGTAGGCCGTGTGCTGCTCCTCCACAATGAAAGTTTCCTCGCGGATCATGCCGGGGGTGATGCGTTCGCTAAGTTCCATATTTTCTCCTTTTTTGACCGCGGTAAGATTTTGCGATTGGGGGTCTGCTTTTCTACGCCGCACCCCACCAATCGCGGCCCTCGACCAAACCCATCTCCGCTAATCTTTGACGGATGATTTCGCGAGCACCGCGGGCGCTTACGGCTGCCAGCAGCGCCGGATTTTGGTAGCGCCCCCACCAATCGAGCAGTTCTTCGGGGGCGATAATCGGTTGGCTGCGGCACAGGCCGCCAATTTTATGGGGATTAATCTCGATATAGGCTTTCAGGGGAAGATTTTGGCGCTGAAGCTGTTTGCCCAACCGCCGCCCGATCATCCCCGCACCCCACAGGATGACCCCATCTCGATTTTGGAGGGGGCCGCGCGCCAGATAGTGCGCCTTGGCCCGTAGAAAATTCTCCACCGAGTAACGGCGGTCGGTGCGAGTCAATCTATCTGGGTGCTCGCGCCACTCCACCAGCACCTCAGGGATTTTGGCGAATTGCGCGCCCGTCAGATACATACGCAGCCAGAGATCGTAGTCTTCGGGCCAGCCATGTTCTTGATAGCCGCCCAAACGCTCGACCCAGGCTTTGCGGAAGGCCACGCTGGGGTGCGGCAACGGGCTTTCCACGAAGATTTCGCGGCGGATGTCGGCATCGGCGATCAAGTTGTTGAGCCAATCCAGGTAGATTTGAAAGCCCCGGCGCATATCACTCGTAGGGAAGCCGCGTACCTGACAGCTTACCAAGGCAATCTCGGGGTGGGCGTCCAGATAAGCAGCCTGTTTTTCGAGACGGGTAGGCAGGGTGCGGTCATCGGCATCGAGGCGGGCAACATAGGGGGCGTGGCAGGCGGTTAAACCGGCATTGAGCGCCGGGATGATGCCTCTGTGGGGGCAGGATAAAACTCGAAAACGGGAATCAGCCGCGGCCCAGGCGGCGAGCAGCGCTCCCGTGGCATCGGTGGAGCCATCATCCACGGTAATCACTTCAAAATCCGCGAGAGTCTGCCGGGCGAGGCTATCCAAAGCTTCATCCAATGTGGTGGCAGCGTTGTAACAAGGCAGCAAAACCGAGATGGCGGGCATTTCTCGATTGTACCCGAAGCGGGCGGAGAAATTTGCCTGTTTTGAGATTCGCGCGGTATGATTACGTGACTTTTAGAAGGAGTTATGTTGATGGAAATTTTTTCTGGTATTTTGCAAGAAATGTTGACCAAGTTTCTGGCGTTTTTGCCCAAGGCCATTGTCGCGATGGTTGTTATGTTCATTGGCCTTTACCTGACGGGCGTGATTACCCAGGCGTTAAAGTTGGCTTTGGACCGCCGCAAAACCGATCATGAGGTCAAATTGGTGATTGTGCAGATCACGCGCTGGTCGGTGATTGCCATCACGGTTTTTGTCGCGATGCAGCAAATGGGGTTCGATCTTTCGGCATTTTTGGTCAGTTTAGGTGTGGCAGGTTTCACCATCGGTTTTGCGCTGCAAGATATTAGTAAAAATTTCGTGGCGGGTTTGCTACTTTTATTACAACAGCCTTTTGAGATTGGCGATGCAATCGAGGTGGCCGGTTACGGCGGCACGGTGCAAGATGTGGATTTGCGCGCCACCGAAATCCGCACTTTTGATGGTAAGCTGGTGTTAGTGCCGAATGCGGATGTGTATACCAGTGCGATCACCAACTTTAGCAAGGCGGATAGCCGGCGGCTGGAATTGACCGTGGGCGTGGCCTACGGCACCAACCTGGAATTAGCGCGGGCTGCCGCGCTTGAAGCGGTTGCCAGCGTAAAGGGAATCCTGCCAGACCCTGCTCCCCAGCTTGTTTTCGGGAATTTTGGCGAATCGTCGATAGATTTCACGCTGTATTTTTGGATCAGCATGAAGGATGGGGATATATTACAGGCTAAAGATCAAGCCGTGGTGGCGATCAACGCGGCCTTCGAGGCCCAAAAGATCGAAATTCCCTACCCGATTCAAACGGTGTTGATGAAACAAACGTAATCCGGTTTTTCCAGTGAGGTTAAAATGTACGCGCTACTACTTGCCTATAACGCCGATGAAAGTGCAGTGCTGCGCCTGGCGTTGCAACGAGCTGGGTTTGCCTCCCGGGTTACCACGGATTTAAAACAAGTAATCAAAGAATGGCCCGATCAACCCTCGGATTTGGTTTTGCTCTCGTTCCCGGAGAGCATTCCGTTCGAGGGGGTGCGCGATCTACGCGCACTCACAGAAGTGCCGTTTGTAGTGGTATCCAATCCCATNNGGGGAGGATCAGCATGTAGATTTGCTGGAAGCGGGGGTTGATCTGGTTATTTTCCGGCCGTTTAGCGCGCGTCTGATGATTGCCCAATTACGTAGTTTGCTGCGCCGGGCAACCGACATACCCATTTTCAACCTGCCCAATTTCAGCATTGGCGATCTTGTACTTGATCCATCCATCCGAACCGTGCAGGTGCAAGATGGACCAGAAATACACCTGACACGCCTGGAATTTCGTTTACTCTACACCCTGATGGTGCATGCCGGGCAGGTTTTACCCGCCGAAACTCTGGTTGAACAAGTCTGGGGATATAGCGGCCGGGGCGACCGCGATCTGGTGCGCGGCCTGATCAAACGCTTGCGCACAAAGGTTGAACCGGAGCCACAAAACCCGATCTATATCCTGACTGTACCCGGAGTCGGATATAAACTACAAAGATAGTCGTATTTGGTACAAAAGTATCACAATTGTGGGGAATTTTTAACAACTTTGACATTTTTTTTACACGAAATTACTACACCCACTGGCTATACTCAGCGCGATCAGGGTTTCCTGAATTTTTTAACATAAAAATTTGGAGGCTAAAATGAGCTTCGCAGAATGTATTTCGTGTGGATCAGAAATAAAATTTGCACGCCAACCCAAAATGGGATTGACCGTCACCTGCCCGGAGTGTGATGCTGAACTGGAAGTTGTCTGGCTGGATCCCATAGAGTTGGATTGGCCCTTCGACGATGAAGAATTTGAAGAGGATGAAGAATACGAATACGACGATGACGACGACGAGGAAGATTACTACGACGAGTAGAGAATAGGTTTATATACACGATTTCCTTTCGCTTGAAAGCCATATGGCAGGAAAAGTACAATGACCATTGCGAAGTGTCCTCTTTGTGGAGAAAAAGTAAAAGTCGGAATAAAGCCTTGGATTGGACAAGAAGTCGATTGCCCCGCTTGCGATGCCACCCTTGAAGTTGTCAGCTTGCGACCGCTTTCGCTGGATTGGCCTTATGATGATGAAGGTTATTACGAGACCGGCTATGATGAAGAGTTGGAATTGGAGGAAGACGAATTCTAGCGCTCCACAATAAGGAAACGACTGTAAAGCACACCAGGGGGCCGTAAAAAAAGAGCATATCAAAAAGCATTTGCACCAACGGGTGTCGCTGAGCGAGATTTTTTTGGGGTAGGCAATCGCCCTATCTTCGTAATTGCCGAATTGCCAGGGAATCTTTTTCTTTGGTATAATCCAGGGCGCTTAAACGGAGAGGTGCCAGAGTGGACGAATGGGGCGGTCTCGAAAACCGTTGNNCGAATCCCACCCTCTCCGCCAGAATCAATGGCCGGGTTCCCTATGGAACCCGGTTTTATTTTCTCAAAAATCAGGTCACAAAGAATATCGAGTAAAATGAGAAAAAGAATGAACCGGGGTTATCTCTCCCATTCGCGTTCATCACTCCTACTGTTTTAGCTTGGCAATCCCTAAAGGAAATCAAACGTGCAGCGCCCTGATTTTGAAGCAGCCAAACAGTACATCCTATCTCGGTTAGAGTACGATCTGCCGAAAAATTTTGTCTACCATTCCCCCACCCATACCCGAGACGTTGTCATCCCCGCGATCGAGTATCTGGCTTCGCATGAGGGCATCCCAGCCCCGGATTTAACACTTTTACAAACCGGAGCTTATTATCATGATATCGGTTTTGTGGAAAGTTACCACAACCACGAATTGAACGGCATCCGAATTGCATGCGAAACCTTGCCACGGTTCGGCTATACCCCCACACAAATCGAAATCGTCAGCGGCATCATTTTAGCCACGCGCCTCCCGCAATCTCCCAAAAACCATTTGGAAGAAATCATGGCCGACGCTGACCTGGATGTTTTAGGGCGGGATGATTTTTGGGCATTGAATCAACTGCTGCGGGCCGAATCCGCTGCTTATGGGGCCGCTGTAACGGATGCAGCGTGGTATCAAAGGCAACTGGAATTCATGGAGGCTCATCACTACTTCACCCCAACGGCAATTAACTTACGTTCCGCAAAAAAACAAGAGCATATTCGAGAACTTATGCTCAAACTCGAAATCGCTCGCGGGCAAAACAACGAAATTTCAAAATAAAGATACTTTCCGGAGCAGATCAACCGTGACCACCGGCCCGCTTATGCCCCTCTCCCATCAAGTCAGCGTGTATCTTCCCGCGGATTGGAGGCAAGCCCTCGCCTCGGGCCAAAAACTACCTGAAGACACACAGGGAACCGCACTATTCGCCGATATTTCTGGGTTTACTCCACTGACGGAAGCCCTGACTCGCTCTTTGGGCCTGCGGCGCGGAGCGGAGGAGTTGCCCCGTTACCTCAATCAGATTTACGATACCCTAATCCGCGAAGTGGATCGTTTTACCGGGACTGTGATTGGCTTTGCCGGGGATGCCATCACCTGCTGGTTCGCCGATGATCTCCCCAGCCTGCCAGGTTTTGACGCAAGCCATCCCCC
>DOTA01000070.1 GCA_003513015.1 Chloroflexota bacterium | reverse complement strand
GGCTCTCTCTAAGGAGGAGAAGAAGAGAAAATCGCCCTTCGTTATTTATATTACACTAAAGTAGTCCGATTTACTTGACGTTCAACCTACGATTGCCCTACGTGTGCCCCACAAATTTGTGAATTGGGTGCGCCAGAGCGCAAATCTTGACGTGATCTTTGTAGTAGTTTAGAATTCGACTATTAGTTATTTTTAAAACTACTATAAAGGACCATCATGGATTACCTAAAAAATAATCTGACACAAATTGGTTTTACGGAGTACGAGGCCAAAGTTTACCTGGCACTTTTGCAAGAGAATCCTGCCACCGGATACCAACTCAGCAAAAAATCAGGGGTGCCGCGTTCGATGGTTTACGAAGCCCTGGGACGCCTATCGATTCGCGGCGCAGTGCTTGAAACCGTTGAAGGTCGCGCTACCCTCTATAGCCCCTTGCCACCGGATGTGCTTTTGGATCGATACGAAGAAGAGCAGCTATATATGCTGGCCGGGTTGCGTGAAGGGTTGAAAAAGGCCTATCAAAGTTCCAATGAAGATAAAATCTGGTCGATCACCGGGCAGCGCGCCACTTATGCTTATGCGGGGCAAATGCTGCGGGAGGCTCAATCGGAAGTTTATGCGGTGCTGAACGATGAAGATCTCAGCGCGCTGGAAAAGGAATTTAACGCCGTTTGTGAGCGGGGTGTGTCAGTGAATGCGCTCTTGACCGGGAAAGCAAGCCTGGCCTGCGGTCAGGTGGCTTATCATCCGCCCATTGAGAGTGAACTCCAGGAATTAACGGGAACCCTCGTAATTGTCAGTGATAACCAGAATGCCCTAATCGCCAGCAGCAACCACGAAACGGTTGCCACGATCACCGCTAATCGCAATCTGGTCTTAATGGCGCGGCAGTTTATCTGGATGGAACTATTTGCTCAACGAATTTACACCCGTTTGGGCCCCGATTTTGTCGATCAGCTTGACCCGGAAGATCAAAAAATCTTCATCGGGTTGAAAGAGAGCTAAGCAGATGGTCTTCGCTATCAAACGTCGTCATTTGTCTGAAGAACAGCATGATCAATTAATTTACCACCGGCATGCAGACCCGCATCGTTACTCCTCGTCTTTGGCGGATGTAATTTTGGGCGGGCAAGATGGGCTGGTGAATGTGCTGGGAATTATTTTAGGAATCGCCGCGGCTACCAGTGATCCGCATATTGTGCTGGTAGCGGGGCTGGCGGCTACCTTTGCTGAGTCGATTTCGATGGCAGCAGTGGCCTATACCTCCACTCTGGCTGAAACCGCCCACTATGAGAGTGAACGAGAGCGCGAATACCGGCACGTGCGGGTGGTTCCTGGGGTAGAGCGGGAAGAGGTGCGGGCTATTTACCAGCAAAAAGGTTTCGAGGGCGCGTTGCTCGATCAAATTGTGGATAAAATCACCGCCGATGAAGATGTTTGGGTGGGGGTGATGATGTCGGAGGAGCATCAACTGACCCCCAGTAATCGCCGCGATGCCCTGAAATCGGCTTTGATTGTGGGGCTTGCCGCAGTGGTAGGTTCGCTGATTCCCCTGGTTCCGTTCATCTTGTGGGAAGTGCATACCGGTATCTGGGTTTCAGTGTTGATTTCGGCCCTAATGCTCTTTGTGGTGGGAGTTTACAAAGCCCGCACCACCGTAGGGAATCCCGGGAAAAGTGGCTTCGAAATGGCAGCGATTGGTACGGTGAGTGCCCTGGTGGGTTATCTGGTAGGGTTGTTGCTCAAGGTTCCGCCCACTCCCTAAGGCTTTCAGAAAATTTTCAGATAAAAGGATCACAGTTTCTTTCGGGAGCCGTGATCCTTTTGATTTTTATGGCAATTTGATGATCAGCGTCACCTCTGCGACTGCCAACCAGCAACAGACTGAGCGGTGTCGAAGTATGCTGTCGGTTGGCGTTTAGGGTGCTGTTTGAGTGCCGATTTACAAAAGTTAACTCTCCCCGGCAAGCGCGCTTACGTGGATTGCGAGAGAAAGCGTTATAATGATTTCACTCATTCTTCAAGGAGGCTGTTATGGAAATTCTCGGTATCGATATTGGTGGCAGCGGCATTAAGGGTGCCCCAGTCAACGTAAAAACGGGTGAACTGCTGGCTCCCCGCCATAGAATTGCCACGCCACAACCCTCCAAACCCAAGGCCGTGGCGGAAGTGGTTGGAGAAGTTGCAAAATTCTTCAACTGGCAAGGCCCCATTGGGGCCGGGTTCCCGGCTGTGATTCAGCATGGCGTGGCTCGCACCGCTGCCAACATCCACAAAAGTTGGATTAACACAGATGCGATGCAGCTATTTGGCAAGGCAACGGGTTGCCCCGTGACCGTGGTCAATGATGCCGACGCGGCTGGTATGGCGGAGATGGTTTTTGGGGCCGGGAAGGGCCGCAAAGGGGTTGTATTGCTGGTGACGATCGGCACCGGCTTGGGAACCTCTGTGTTCGTCGATGGTCTTCTGCTGCCCAATACGGAGTTTGGCCACATCGAGATTGATTGTGAAGATGCCGAGCTTAGGGCCTCCGATGCTGCCCGCAAAGAGCATGAGCTTTCTTGGCAAAAATGGGCCTCCCGGTTGGATACTTATCTGCTGCGCCTGGAAGCGCTCATTTGGCCGGATTTAATCATCTTGGGTGGAGGCGTGAGTAAAAATCACAAAAAATTTATTCCCCGCCTGACGGTGCAAGCTGAAGTGGTGCCGGCTGAAACCTTGAACGAAGCGGGAATCATCGGAGCGGCGATAGCTGCCGCCTCACAGAATTAGATCAGAAAGTATGTTTTGCCAGCAGTTCGATGCGTTGGCCCTTTCGGCCGCAAGGATGAGCTATGAAATCAGTTAGCCTCCCTCAAAAATTGAGTGTGTTATTTCTTGCGCTATTGTGGGGCTTGATGAGCCTATTGCTGAGTGGCTGTCAGGCGCAAGCACCCATTGAAATTGGCTTTGTGGCGGGATTAACCGGCCGGAATGCCGCCCTGGGGGTCGATGGGCGCGATGGCGCTTTGCTGGCTCTGGATCAGATTAATCAGACCGGTGGGGTGGCTGGCCGATCCCTGGAATTGGTTGTGCGAGATGATTTGGGAACACCCGATGGTGCCATTGCGGCTGATGAGGATTTAATTAGCGCAGATGTGGTCGCGATTATTGGTCATATGATCAGCGAAACCAATATGGCCGTCTGGCCGATAATTGAAAAATCAGGGGTGATTTTTTTAAGCCCGACAGTCTCTACACCCCAAATTGCTGGATTAGATGATAACTTTTTCCGCCTTATGCCAGTGAATTCCTATCCAGCCGGACGGCTGGCTGATTATACTGCGAACCAATTGGGATTAAAAAGAGTTGCAATCTTCTACGATTTGGATAACCAGGCTTTTACTCAAACCTTTCGGGATGGATTTGCAGCCCAATTTGAGCAATTGGGAGGTCAGGTAGTCGCGGATTATCCATTTTCGTCCTCTCAAAATCCGGATTTCAAACTTTATCTGGAAGAGAGCCAACCCGCCCAGCCGCAGGCGATCTTGATCATTGCCTCCGCGGCTGATACGGCGGTTCTTTCCCAACAGGTGGATTTGCTTAATATGGATGTGCAATTGCTTACTAGCAATTGGGCACTGACCAACGATCTGATTCAGGATGGCGGCAAGGCGGTCGACGGCATTCTAACCATAGTCTCACATGACGAAAACAACCAATCTCCGGAATATCTGGATTTTGAAACGCGTTTTGAGGAGCGTTTTGGGCATAAACCTACCTTTGCGGCTGGCTATGGGTACGAGGCAATCTTGATTTTAGCGGAAGCCCTCCAAAAAACAGGGGGGAGCGCCACAGGGCTTCGAGAAGCCCTCCTCGAAACCAAAGATTTTACCGGAGTCAATGGTCACATCACCCTTGATCCGTATGGGGATGTTATTCGGACCTTATATTTAATTACCGTGCAGGATGGGCAATTCCAAACGCTGTCCACTTTAGATATCAATCCCGAATAAATGCGAACACCTTCAGATCGATCCATCAAAACAACCTTCCAAACATTGCTTCGCAACCGGTTGTTGTTGCCGGTTTTAATGGCCTCCTTGCTGATTATCGGTTTTGCGGCCTTTAATGGCGGACGGTTGATGGAAAATCAGCAACTGCGCTATAACCGCTCTGTTGGATATGCAGTATCGAATTTTTTATTGCATGCCGGGCAAGAACTTGAGACGATCAATTACGTTTCATCCGGGAATGATATCGAAAAAATTCGCACGATGATGGAGGCCAATTGGGAAGCTCACCGGCTTTTCGATACTTTGTACTATCTGGATGAATCTGGCATCATTCAAGTGTTGGTTCCAGCAGACCCGCGCTACGAAGGACTGGATATGTCTCGCCAGAGCTATTTTATCAACCAGGATTGCGCCGCAGGAGTAAACATCTCGCCGCCATTTACCTCGCTGCGTACCGGGCAACCCACAGTTTATTTATCGTTGTGTGCCCAAAATGACGGGTTGATTGTGGGTGAGCTAAACCTGAGTGCTTTACAAGAAACAATCTCTGTGGGGAAAAATATCTTTGACAGCATGAACGTTTTTGTGGTGGATGAATCCGGCAACTTGCTGGCCTACCCGGACCCTGAATGGGTGCTGCAACATGTGAATGTCAGTGATTGGCAGGTGGTTGAGCGCGGCCAGGAATTTGATTCGATCGTCTGGTATCGGCGCGATAATGGATTATGGGTGGGCAGCACCAGCAATATCGAACCTACCGGCTGGGTGGTGATCTCCGAAGTTCCCTTTGGCGCGATCTATGCCCCCTATTTGGGAGCAATGCTCGCGATTATCTTTGTGTTTGGCATCCTGTTTATTCTCTTGCTGCGGGGATTTTTTCACCAATTCCAAATTCAATTGATCAGGCCTCTCACCCAATTGAGCGAAGGCACTGATGCCCTGGCCGCCGGAGATTATTCAGTCAACCAACAATTGGCGAAAATCCCAGTTTCATTCGCGGAAATCAAACACCTCCTGATTAATTTCCAAAACATGAGCACCGCCATCCTTTTCCGCGAAACCATGTTAAGAGAAAGTGAAGCCCAATATCGCCGTCTGGTTGAGTTTTTGCCGGAAGCAATCATCGTGCATAGTGACAACAAAGTGATCTATGCTAATGCCGCAGCGATCAAGCTCTACGCGGCAAAAAACCAAGATGAACTCCTAGACGTAACGATCTACGATCTGACGCATCCGGTTTTCCACGATCTGGTTGTGGAGCGTATGAACCAACTCCGGGGCAAAAACCAAATCCCCAGTTTGCCTTTGGCCGAGCAAAAGCACATCCGCTTGGATCAAACCGTCTTTGATGCCGAGGTGACCACCTCTTCGATTATTTTTGATGGAAAAGCGGCAGCCCAATCGATCATCCGGGATATTACCCAACGCAAGGATGAAGAGCAACGCCTAAAATATTTGGCCACCCACGATTTTCTGACCGATTTGCCCAACCGTTTTCTTTTTCAAGACCGCATTAATCAAACCTTGTTGAGATCGAAGCGCGATCAACATCGTTTAGCAGTTCTCTATCTGGATTTGGATAACTTCAAAGCGATCAATGATGCCTTTGGTCACAGCAGTGGGGATTTTGTCTTGCAATTGATTGCCGAATCCTTGCGGGGTACCTTGCGAGAAACGGATACCATTGCCCGGATTGGTGGTGATGAGTTTGTCATCCTGATTGAAAGCATTACCGATCTGCCTAATGCAGCCCTGGTTGCTAATAAAATATTACAATCCTTCAAGCGCCCGATTACTATTCAAGAAAAAGAAGTTCAACTCACCCTGAGTATTGGCATAAGCATTTACCCCGACGATGGCCTGGACGCCCAGCAATTATTGCAGGCAGCCGATGCCGCCATGTACCGCGCCAAGGATGAAGGCAAAAATCGCTTCAAATTCTACGCATCCGAAATGCGCTCTCGAATCTTGGAGCAAATTGATCTCACCGCACAATTACGCCGCGCCCTCGAGCGAGAAGAATTTTTTTTGGTGTACCAGCCTCAGGTCAATAGCCAAACTGGTGAACTGATTGGTGTGGAAGCCCTTATTCGTTGGCAGCATCCCCACCAAGGGGTCATCCCTCCGGGACAGTTTATCTCCCTGGCCGAAGAAAACGGCCTGACCCTCCCTCTGGGTGAGTGGGTATTGCGGACAGCCTGCCAACAAGGCCGCCAATGGCAAGAAATCTCCCCCCTGCGCGTGGCCGTTAACATCACGGATCGCCAGCTCAAGCAATCTAACCTGCCCCACACCATCCAGGGAAGCCTCGACTATACTGGTTTCGATCCCCATCTACTCGAACTCGAACTCACCGAAAATATCGTTTTTGCCCACGCCAGCGTATCCTTCAATCACATGCAAACCCTTAAAGATATGGGCATCACCCTGGCGGTCGACGATTTCGGCACCGGCTACGCCACCTTGCGTTACCTCTCTCAGTTCCCCTTCGATCGCCTTAAAATCGATCAACGGTTAGCCCCCAATATCCTCACCCAACCCAAAGATGTTGCGATTGTTTCTGGCATCATCGATATTGGGCAAAGCCTGGGCATGCAAGTCATCGCCGAAGGTGTTGAAACCCCCGAACAACTGGCCTTCTACGAAGCCCATCATTGTTACAACATCCAGGGTTGGTATTACAGCAAAGCTGTCGCGGCCGAACAAATTACCCAAATTCTCAAAAATGGAACCACTTGGCAAAAATAAATATGCCATCCTATTTTCCGGGGTGTTTGAGATACCCCGGATTTTATTTTGTCAGAATATGCGTGAGGATGGTGGCACCGCTGCCNNATTCTGCCCCCAATTTGGATCTCACCCTCCAAAGCCAGCCGCGGACCCTGCCCCCGCGCCGCGAACCCGCTGGCCTCCAGCGAGAGCGCTGCCATAATCGAAAAGGCATCGTGCAACTCAAAAAAGTCGATGTTCTCAGGGCCGACTCCAGCTTGGGCGTAAGCCTTTTGGGCGGAGATTTCCGCCGCCCGCAGCCACAACGGATCGCGCCGGTCATGTACCGCCAGCGATGAAGTTGCCGCTGCCGACCCCACTACCTTGATCGTGGGTACATCCAACCCCAGCGGGATTTTATCAGCCGGAACCAGCAATACCGCCGCGGCCCCGTCTCCGATGGGGGAAGCATCCAGCAGGTTGATCGGCTCAGAAACGGTAGCCGCTCTTAGGTATTCTTGCAACGTGATGGGGAATTGCAGGCGGGCATTGGGATTGTGGACCGCGTTGGCATGTGAATTGATCGAAAACGGGGCAAAATCTTCATTTTTCCAACCGTATTCATACATGTATCTTTGCATCACCAGGGCGTTGATCGCCACAAACGACAGGCCGTGGATCACTTCCCAATCAGCATCCGCGGCAGTTGCCAGCGCCGAGGTGGTTTCGTCGGGGAGAGAATCCGTCATCTTTTCCACGCCCACGGCGAGAGCGCTGTCGACCTCGCCGGAGGCCACGGCCATCAGGGCCAACCGAAAAGCCGCCGCCCCGGAAGCGCAAGCCGCCTCCACTTTGAAGGCCTCCATGCCGCGGGTGGTGCCCACCCAATCGGCGATCATAGCCCCGATTTGCTCCTGCTTCTCCAGCATCCCGGAGAGCATGTTGCCCACATAGATGGCCTCAGCCGATTCGCGCCCGGCATCTTGTAGCGCGGCAAAAATGGCCTCGCCGGCCAAGACCAGCAAAGATTTGTCCCAGTGTTCTGAGACGGGGGTTTGTCCGATTCCTAAAATAGCTACTTCGCGCATGGTTGGTTTGTGAGTTATGTAGTTAGGTAGTTTAGTCTTCAGGTCGTTGGGTAGTCAGATGCCATTATCGCTATCTGACCTGTCAGAAACTGTCAGTTTTTCNNCGCCAGCAGATTGGCTGCCGCGAAGATAGCGATCATTCCCCAGGTGAGGGCGTTGGCCTCGCTCCGCAAGGTGAAAACCATCCCCACCGAGGTGAGAACCATCAGCACAAAGGCAGTCAAATGTACCTGAAATTTATTTTTACTGAGCCATTTAAACATCTTAACCTCTCAAACTCAGGCTCTCAAAACCTGAAATCTGTAACTTGAAACCTGCCGCCTGATGTCCTTACCTTTCCCCAAAAGTAAATGCGCCGGGGAAATCGTCTGCCCCGCGCTTCTCTTTGCCGCTCCAACTTTCGATGTCGATCCGCAGCACCGCGGTGATCTTCAAATCCTCGGCGCTGGTGGGGCTATAATCCTTCTCTGGTTCGAGATGCGGGAAATATTTATCCAACAGCAGTTGCAGGCCATATTTGGCCTCGCCTTCATCGCTAACGATCTGGCATTTGCCAAACACCGTCACGCCGCGGAATTCCACACTGAATTCCATGGCCTTCTCCGCGGGCAAAAAGCGCCCCATCTCAGACACATGGAAGCAGACCCGCGGGTTAGCCGCCACTGTGGCGGGTGTGCGCCCTGCAAATGAATTATGTAAATAAATCGCTGTGCGGCTTTCATCATAGACGAATATATTACTGTTCACAAAGGGCTGTTCTTCGTAGCTCAGCGCCATGACTCCGTAAGGCGAGCGCTGCAAAAAAGCCTTGATCCATTCATCATCTTTGCCGCGGTCTTTGCGGCGCAATTCGTTATAAGGTTGGTTCAAATAATCTTTGGGCATGTATCGAACTCCAATAAATTGCCGCAGAACTCGCTAAGAGCGCGGAGATTTTTATAGATATAAACTCCGCGTTCTCAGCGGTGAAAGATACTATCCGGCAATCAAAACACTGATGATCGCCAGCACACTCATCATCGCCACCAAAATCCCGGTATAAACCAACATCTTGCGCATGATCTCGCCCTCGCGCCCGGCCATGCCGCCCGTCGAAGCGCCCACCACGACCTTCGTCGGCGCAATCACCGATCCCAGCGCCGCACCTGAAGTCTGCGCGGCCAAAATGATCGCCACGCTGTAGCCCAGCAGTTCGGCAGTGCGCATCTGCAATGCTGCGAACACCACGTTCGAGTTGGTATTGCTGCCGGTCATAAAAGCGCCCAACGCCCCAATCCACGGTGAAACCGCGGGGAACAGCCGCCCTGTGCCGTCGGCCAGTCCTTGCGCCAGCGTCTCGGTCATGCCGGCATGCTGCATCACCACGGCCATCGCCACCATCGAGGCGATCCCCACGCTGGAACTCATCACTTTTTTGACGGTGCCGGTCACAATCCGGCTGGCGGCCTGGGGCTGGTACCAGCCCGCGGCCCGGTAGATGAAATAGGCCGCGATGGAGGCATACAGCAGGATGGCCCCTGCATGCCGAAAAATGGGGATGGATCGACCGGCTTCCGCGGGGGTGGCATACCCCAGGGAAGTGCTGACCCCCGGAAATTCCAGGTTAAATTTCACTTGCCCGAGGGTGTCTCTGACCATCGGAATCAGTTGAATCCCCAGGGTAATCGCGATCAACACAATATATCCCGAGAGCGCAATCCACAATTTGCGGGAATCCAGATGCCCATTGTTTCCCTGTTCCCCACGGAAACGCCGCGCCAGCGGGAAGCCCACCACCAGCCCGACAATCGCCCCGATAAAGGCGGCGATGTTCCACAGCCCGACCACCACTGCGAGGTACTGCCCCACACCCATGGCCACACCGATAATTAGGGTAGGCAGCAGCAAACGGCGCAGGGCCTGCCAGCCGCCCGCAGCGTGCGTCACCATCAGGCCGACACCCAACCCGGCAACGCCCAAAAAGAAGGCCGCAGGCGGGCCAAGGAGTTCTTGGGGCAGGCCGGTGGCGGCCATCATGGCGTTGAAGGAGGACCCCAGCGAGCCAAAGGTGACTGCCCAGGAGTGCCCCAGCGAGGGGATCACGACGGCGGAGAGCGGCGCAAAACCCAGCCCGACCATCAGCGGGGCGATGACGGCCACGGGCACGCCAAAACCGCCTACCCCCTGCAAAAAGGAGGCGAACACCCAACCGATGATGAGGGCCTGCATGCCCTGATCGGCGGTGAGATGGGGGAGGGCCTGGCCGATGGCTTTGATGGCTCCGGCTTCGTCGGCGACGCGGTAGAGCAAAAAGGCCATCCAGATGATGAAGAGTACGTCGATGGTCAGCAGCAGGGCTTTGCCGTGGGCCACGGCCAGCAGTTGCGGCCCGGCCCCGAAGGCGGCGATAGCGACAACGAGAGCGGTCAGGTATCCGGCACCTCCGGCGCGGCTGGCTCCCCAACGGAAGCCAACCATCAGGATGAGAATAACAGCAATAGGGAGGAGAGCGAGTAAAAAGTTCATTTTTTCTACCATAAAATTCTAAAAACACGGTGAAATCGTCTGGAAATTACTTCCTGCGCCAGGATGGGACACCCTGACAGGAACCAATTCTCAGGTAAGGGCCAAGATCATTCAGGGAGTTCGAAAATCTCCGGGGGTAGGTTCTCCTCTTGGAGCGGATTTTGTTCCACAGTACGATGGCGCGTGAAGGCGTAAATCAGGGCAAAACCCAACAATAAGGCCGGGATCAGCACTAACCCTGCTTCGGGGCCGAAATCGCCGCCCGTCCACAGGGCCGGGCCATCTATCGTGACGCGCGTCAGGCGGTACATCTCCAGGCCGCTGACAGGGAAGCCAAAACCCGAACCCTCGAAGAAGTTCCAGCCGATGTGCAGGCCGATGGGTAGCCAGAGTTGGCGGGTGCGTAAATAGCCAAAGGCCAGGAAAACGCCCGCCAGCAGAATCCCCGTAGCTACAAACCATTTGGATTCGGAATTGGGATTGCCCAGGTGCATCACGCCAAATACCGCGGAGGAGAGCAGCACCGCCCAAAACGTATTCAGGCCGCTTTCCAGAGTTTGCAGGTGATAGCCGCGGCTGAGGAGTTCCTCATTCCAGCCCACAAAGACGAAAACCAGGAAGATGATGGCCGTTTCTTGGATAACCAGCCCCAACGGATCAAACTGCCAGGCAAAGCCCTCGAAGGTCAGCCAGCCTGCCGCCCACTCGATGGCGAAGATCAGCCCCATCATGGGGATGGTAATCACGATGCCCAGCAGCACATCGGACAGCGCCCNNATCGATGGAAAGTTCTAAGAATAGATTGATCACGCCCAACAATAGGGAGAGGATCATCACCAGGATGAATAGCAGCACGGTTTGTGCGATCAAGCGCCAACCGGCACGAAGACGAGGTTCATCGGGCGAGAAGAAGATGGTTTTCAAGATGGGATGGCGGGGTTTTGGGGAAATTTCCATTATTTCAGGTGAATCCTTTCGGGATCAAGTTCCTCACGCAGGATGCGCAGTTCCTCGCCCGTGGGTGCTTCCGTTGTGGAGAGTTGTGCGGCCACCCGCAAATCCCAGCCGGTGTTTTCGCGCGCCTGTTCGGCGGTTTTCTCTGGGTGCAGGGCAGTGAGCACGAGTTCGCCGGTTTCATCGGGTTCCATGATCCCCAAATCGGTGACCACAGCCTGTGGCCCCGCGCCGCGCAGCCCTGCGGCCTCGCGCTCGGCCCGTCCACTCAAGAATCCCGCCGAAGTGCGGAAGTGCACCTTTTCAGGGAAGCGCCGCTTTTGGTGCGGAGTCATGATATAGCAGCGGTTGGCCCAGGCGGCGATTTCCATCGAGCCGCCCGAACCGGGCAGGCGTACCTTGGGATGCTCGTAATCGCCCACCACAGTGGCGTTGATGTTGCCGTATTTGTCGATCTGCGCGCCGCCCAAAAAGCCCACGTCCACGTTGCCGCGCTGCAAATAGAAGGCAAAAATATCATACATGCTGCACACCGAGGTCGCGCCGCTCACCAGGGTGGGATCGCCGATCGAGAGGGGCAGGCGCGCGGGTTGCGCGCCGATCACCCCGGCCTCGTAAATCATCACCAGGTTGGGGGCGTGCGTGCGCCGCGCCAGGTTACAGGCCAAATTGGGCTGGCCCACGCCCACAAAAACCACGTCGCCATCGCGCAACATACGCGCGGCGTTAATAATCATCAGTTCGGAGGAGTTGTAAGTTGTCATATTTTTTCCTGAAACCGCGAAGAGCGCTAATTTTCGCGAAGATTTGGTAGAGAATTTATTCGGCTGCCTGATTTTGTGTTTGCCAAGCGTTTCCACTCCAGCTTATTGAGAGAGCCAAAATTGATGAGTAGGCCAAGTGGCAATCCAGTAGCTTTCAGGTAATTGATCGTCTGTGCTTCTTCTCTTGCAGTTAGCTTTGGATCGCTTTAATTTCAACAATGAT
>DOTA01000373.1 GCA_003513015.1 Chloroflexota bacterium | reverse complement strand
CTTTGTGGCCGATTGGGCATACGAACACCGCTACGAGTTACCGGATATGCGCGATAAATCCCTGGTGGGGACGCCGTTTCAGCACCATCCCCAACCCAGCGGCAAGCGCGTCGCTGTGATTGGTGCTGGTCCGGCAGGCCTGACCGCCGCGCTGGATTTGGTCCGCCTGGGGCATATCGTCACCGTATTTGATATGCTCCCCGAACCGGGTGGCATGATGCGGGTGGGGATTCCCCCACATCGCCTGCCGATGCATTTGCTCAATTGGGAAATCCAGCAAATTCTGGATGAAGGTGTCGAACTCCGNNTTGGCCACCAAGTTAAGCATCCCTGGCTCGGATCACCCCGATAACTGGCTCAGCCTCGATCTCTTGCGGCGGGCCTGCTTGGGCGAGCCATTGATCCTGAGCGGACGCGAGATCATCGTTTTGGGTGCGGGTGATGTCGCACTGGATGCTGCCCGCACAGCTATCCGCTTGGGCAGTGGCAACCGGAATACTAACGGCGATCACCCCGATGAATCTGCTCTGACTTCCCTGACCACCTTTGAGCGCCTGGATGTAGCCCGCATGGCCATCCGGTTAGGCTGCCCCAAGGTGCGGATCGTTTGCCGGGGGATGCGCGCCTCTTTCAACGAGATCGATGAAGCAATTGCCGAAGGCGTGGAGATTCTCGGAAATCGGGTTTTCAAAGAGGTGATCGTCAAGGATGAAAAAATCATTGGAGTGCTCTGCCTGGAAGCTAAAGTGGGTGAGATTGTCAATGGTAAGCGCCAGGTGCGCGAAATCCCCGGCACCGAGCACCTCATCCCGGGTGATATGGTGGTTTGGGCCATCGGGCAGCGGCCAGATTTTAGCTTTTTACCCGAGGACGGTTCGGTTGCCATCCGTTACCCGATCGGATTGTGGGCTACAGAGGAGATGATGACCACCCGTCCCGGGGTGTTTACCGCGGGGGATGTGCGCCGCGGCACCACCTTCTTTGTGGTGGATGCCATCAACGATGGTCACCGGGTAGCCCGCAGCGTGGACCGTTATTTGCGCGGCCCGTTGGGGGTGCCGGAACCCTATCTGTTGCCCCCCTACGAATTATCATCCGAGGAAATTGAATCTCGCTTCGAGAATGGCGAAGCCTCTCCGCGGCCACGGATCAAAATTGACATGCTGCCGGTTGAATTGCGGGTCAACAACTTTCGCGAAGTCGAGCAAGTTCTCACGGAGGAACAAGCCCTTGCAGAGGTTGAGCGCTGCCTGAAATGCGGGATCTGCTCGGAATGTCTGGAATGTGTGGCCGCCTGCGACCGCGGTGCCATCGATCATGAAATGCGCGACAGCCTGGAAACGTTCACCGTGGGTACGATCATTATGGCGACTGGCTTTCGAGATTTCGATCCCAGCGTGGCTCCCGAATATGGTTATGGTAAATATGCGGATGTGATTACGGCCATGGAGTTTGAGCGCCTGATCAATACCAGCGGGCCAACCGCTGGCAAAGTGTTGCTTTCCAATGGTCAAAAACCTCAATCGGTGGCGATTTTGCACTGCGTAGGCAGCCGCGATGATAACTACCACGAATATTGTTCGCGGGCCTGTTGCATGTATTCGCTGAAACTGGCCCAGCTCGTACGCGATTATGTGGATGCTGAGGTCTATGAGATTTATCGGGATTTGCGCGCCTTTGGCAAAGACTACGAGGAGTTCTACAACCGCACGAAACAGAAAGGCGTTAATTTTTATCATGGGCGCGTGCGCGAAGTTACCCGGCAGAATGGCAAGTTGGAAATCTTTTGGGATGAGCATTTCTTCAATCAACCGGATCACCTCCAGGTTGATTTGGTGATTCTTGCTACCGGATTCGAACCGCAACCCGATATGGCGCGGGTCGCCGCGAAATTCGGGATCAGCCGCAGCCCTGATGGATTTTTCCTGGAAAAGCACCCTAAATTAGGCCCTGTCGAAACTGCCACGGATGGCATTTACCTGGCCGGTGCCTGCCAAAGCCCGAAGGATATCCCCGATAGCGTGGCGCAAGCCGGGGGTGCGGCCGCTGCCGCCCTTTCGTTGATCGATCAAGGCACGATTGCCCTCGACCCCTCTGTAGCACAGGTTGATCAAACCCGTTGTGCGGGCTGCGGCCAGTGCTTCGAATCTTGCCCGTATGGAGCCATCAGTTTTGCCAAGTCGGTAGCTGAGGTGAATCCTTACCTGTGCAAGGGATGTGGCACCTGCGCCGCGGCCTGCCCCGATAAAGCCATGACCCTGATCCATTATGACGACCGGCAGTTGGTGGCGGAAATCGTAGGCGCTTTGACGTTTTAACGGAGTGGCTGATGTACGAACCCAAGATCATCGCTTTTCTCTGTACATGGTGCAGCTACACCGGAGCTGATTTAGCTGGAACCGCGCGCCTCAAAACGCCGCACAACTTGCGGGCGATTCGAGTGCCCTGCTCGGGACGGGTTTCACCGGAATTGGTGATGAAGGCTTTCGCTGAAGGGGCTGATGGCGTGCTGGTGTTAGGCTGCCACATTGGCGAATGCCATTACGATACCGGCAATCACCGCGCCGCTAAACGCATGCCGATTTTGCAGGCTTTGTTAGAATTTGTAGGTTTAGAGCCGCAACGTCTGCGCCTGGACTGGGTATCAGCTTCCGAAGGGGAACGTTTTGCCCGCATTGTGGCCGAATTCGTGGAGGGAGTGCGTGACCTGGGGCCGATTCAGTGGCGGGTGGAAAGTAGGTTTTGGGAAATAAAAAAATTCGAGAGTTTTGAATTTGAAAATCAACGCATAACCCCTGTTTGCCAATCACATCACTACGCGGCGGCTACCGCCAGCCTGCGCGACCATGCCCGGCAGGTGCTTACTACCGGCACAGCCTCGTGTGTGATCGGCTACGAAGTGGGGCCGCGTGGGATCACGCGCCCGGCGTTCATCTCCGATCCCGCAGAGGTGGATCGTTTAGTCTGGAACCAGGCTTGCACCCATAATCTCATCACCTATTTGAAGCAAAAACTGGCTGCTGAGAGCGGAAAACGCGTGGCTATCGTGGTTAAACCCTGCGATTCCCGCACGATCAACGTGCTGCTGGCTGAAAATCGCTTCACGCGCGAGCAGGTTTACCTCATCGGGATGGCTTGCGAGGGCATTCGGGAGGGTGCCGGTTTTGGCAAAGTCGAAGACCATTATCAAGCGCGCTGCCTAGCGTGCACCGAGCACATCCCGATGGTATCCGATACGCTCATCGGGGAGATGGTGAGCCAACCTGGCCATGATTTGGCTCATCCATTTTCCTCAATCTCTCATCTCCAATCTCTATCTGCTACGGATCGGATAGAATTTTGGCTCAACCAGTTTGACCGCTGTATCCGCTGCTACGCCTGCCGGCAAACTTGCCCGATCTGTGATTGCCCGACCTGCCTGTATGAAAGTGATGATTCCCTATGGGTGGGGATGAACATCGCAATCAACGAGAAACGCACCTTTCATCTGGGACGGGCCTATCACCTGGCTGGGCGTTGCGTAGGCTGTAACGAGTGCGAACGTGTCTGCCCCATGGAGATACCCATCAGCTTGTTAAATATCAAACTAGCACAAGAGGTGGAAGCAGCTTTTGGCTACCGCGCCGGATTAACGGTGGCTCCCTCGCCCATTACCACGATTTTGTTGGAGGAAGCCAAAGCATGAGCATAATTTCGCGCGCAACCCTCTCCTCCTGGTTGGAGAGCATTTTGCAAACGCAAACTTTGGTCGCCCCAAAAGATGTCTCCGGCGTGCTGCTTTACCGTTCGGTTTCGGATATTAGTGAGATTGTCTGGGACTACATCCTTCCGGTGATGTCAGTCAAAGAGGCCTTTTTCCCGGCCACTGAGCGGTTGCTGACCATTGAGAAAACCGGGCAAACTGTTGAGTTGCGCGAAACCCTTCCCGAGAATGAGCAAATTATCTTTGGCGTGCGTCCCTGTGATGCGCGGGCATTGTTAGCCATGGATGCCCTCTTCCTTGATACCGCACCCGTTGATCCCTATTACGCCCTGCGCCGCGAGCAAACCACCTTGATTGGATTGGCTTGCACTGAGATAGCAGAAACTTGTTTTTGCACCCGCACCGGTGGCGCGCCTGATGACCCGAGCGNNGCCGAGCGCTGCTTAAGCTGCCGCATCTGTGCTTATGTTTGCCCTACCTGCCGCTGCTTTGATCTGCGCGATGAACCTTTGTTGCGCAGTAACGGACATCACACATTCGAACGCATCCGCTGTTGGGATAGCTGCGCCGGAGCCACTTATCGCCATCTGGCTGGAGGGCACAATCCCCGCGCCGCGAAAGGTGAGCGCTTGCGCAATCGGTTTATGTGCAAATTCTATTATTACGCCGAGCAATATGGACCCACGGCCTGCACCGGTTGTGGTCGCTGCATCGCGGCCTGCCCGGTGAACATCGATATTACCGAAGTGCTGGACGATTTGGAGGCAAACCCATGAAGGCCTCAAACGGCAATCCTCTGAAACCTTATCTGGCGAAGCTGGTCGAAATCCGTGATTTAGCACCGGAGATCAAATTTTTCCGGGTGGAATTGCTCAATGGGGGATCGGAGCATTTTCGGGATTATCAGCCCGGGCAATTTGCTTTTCTCTCGGCCTTTGGGGTGGGTGAAGCTCCCTTTGGGATTGCCTCCACCCCGGGGCGGGGCTGCCAACTCGATTTTGCGGTGCAGCGTTTAGGTTCAGTGACCACCGAACTGCACGAACTGGGGGTTGGCGATCTCCTGGGGGTTCGCGGCCCCCACGGAAATTGGTTCCCGATGGACGATTTTATGGGGCAGGATATCCTGCCCCATAAAATC
>DOTA01000445.1 GCA_003513015.1 Chloroflexota bacterium | reverse complement strand
GATGACCTGCTTAACGGGAGCAAACCGACGGTCCGCGTGGGGGTCGCCGCGCCCGCCGCTGCCGCCCGGGTGTTGCAATCCCTGCCGGGCGTGGAAAGCATCCAGTCCAACGGCAGCAGCATCCTCGTCAAAGGCGTTGAGAGCCAGGTCATCATGAGCCACCTCCTTCAGCACAATATCATCCCCACTGAATTGACCGCCCAGAAAAGCGATCTTGAATCGCTCTTCATGGATGTGACGGCCCCATAAGGATCATGAAGATGCTACGCAAACTTTTCTCTATCGAATGGACTCGACTGAGCCATCGGACTTTGCTGTGGTTCACGCTGGCAGCCTGTGGGCTGTTCATTGGGTACAGCCAGCAGAATTTTTACACCGCCAACACGGCTGAATTGCTCAGCAGAGATTTGAAAATGCCCGGTTTTTCGTTCGATCTGGCCAGTTCGCTGGATCAGATCATGTTGGTGGCCTTGCCATTTTTGGTAATCATGGCCGCGGTGACGCTGGGCAATGATTATTCCCAACGCACGAATCAACACTGGCTGATGCGGGGTACGCGCCCGGCCAGCCTGTTGGCCAAGTTTACTTTGCTGGCCCTGATCACGTTCCTGCTCCAATGGTTGGCGTTGTGGGTGGGCGGCGCGATCGGCTGGTATTTCAAAACATACACCTATCAGGCGTTTAGCCTGGCAAATGTTAACTGGCTGGCCGCTGGGGTTGCCCCCTTTTATATGACACTCGTGACGCTGCCTTACCTGGCACTTGTGCTCCTGATTACCGTGGCGACGCGTTCAACCTTTGCCGGCGTGGCGATCGGGTTGGGGTATACTCAGTTTGTGGAACTCTTACTCGGTGGCATTTTCTACGGAGCTGCATGGGCCAAATGGATGCCGCGCAACCTGTACTTCAGCGCCACTTATTTGCTAAATTCCATTGGCTATCGCACCGTCGAAATCCCTGGGCACCTGCTCCAACCCGGCTTGGCTTTTGCGGTTGCCGCCGTTTATACCTTGATCTTTCTTGCCGCCGCCCTGTGGCTTTACCGCCGCCAGGATGTGGGCGGATAGCCCCGGACGGAACGTGCTATGTTTGCTTTCTTTCGCCGCCTCCAAATGAAACTGACCCTTTCCTACGTGATTGTCACCGTGGGAACGGTCGGCGTGCTCGTGGTTTTGCTCATTGGCATTGCTCTCTTCACCGAAAGCCGAGTTAGCTCTCGCACCTTCGACAGCTTTTTCTGGTCGAAAACCGGCTTTCAAGATAACGTCCCCGCGTTGCTGGACGATTCGGCCGCCTTGCAAAATTGGCTGTCCCGTGTGCAGGCAGAAGGTTTTATCTGGCAGGATTTTGAATCGTACACGGTGCGCGAGGCCTTAGATTACGCCAATACGCTGGTCACCGGCCAACCGATTTACGTACTCGACCCAGATTTGAATCTGATCACCGCCGCTCCGCTCGCGGATCCCGGCCTGGTAGGCCACCCGTTTCCGCCCGTTTTGCCCAATGGTGAGAATCTCAATGGGATTCTCACCGCCGCCCAGGTGGGCGACAAGAATTACTACGCCCAAAGCCTGATACAGCCCGATGGCAGCTACATCTCGGCCTTCCCGCTGCGGGCGAGCGATGCGGATCCCGTTGCCGGGATCGTGATCTACCAACTCAAGCCGGTGGCCTTCATCACGCCCACCAACCTTTCGATCTATCAGACCTTTTTCATCGTGACCTTGTTCATCGTGCTCGCCGCGGCCTTGCCGGTGGGCGCGATTTTTGGCTGGCTGGCTTCCCGCGGTCTGCGCAAGCGCCTTACCACCCTTTCGGCGGCCTCCCAGGCCTGGAGCCAGGGCGATTTCTCCGTTACCCCGCGCGACCGCTCCGGTGATGAAATTGGCCAACTGACCCGCAACCTCACCCGGATGGCGGAGCAGCTGCAAACCCTGATCTCCACGCGCAACGAACTCAGCCNNCAAGCAGCAAACTTACGCCGCTCGCATGCAGCTTTCGGCCGTCAAAAACCTGCTCGATACCAACCCCACGGCCGCGGCCGAACACCTCGAAGCCGCCTTGCAACTCAACCGCGAAACTCAGCAGGAACTTACCCTTATCATTGATGAACTGCGCCCGGCAGCGCTCGAAGGCCGCGGCTTGATCCAGGCTTTGGGTGATTACACCACCCGCTGGCAGGAACACACCGGCATTCAGGTGGCTACCGTGATTCAAGGAGAACGCCCCCTCCCCTTGGAGATCGAGCAAAGCCTCTACCGTGTTTTGCAAGAAGCCCTCGCCAATGTCGCTCGCCATGCCGAAGCTGAGACCGTGCAATTGGAACTGAACATCACCCCCGAAGGGGTGCGTCTCACCATCCAAGATGATGGCCGCGGTTTTGAGCTTGAAGCCGTTTCGCCACACGCCCTGGGCCTCACCAGCATGCGGCAACGCCTCGCCGAAATCAACGGCACACTCACCATTAAATCCACCCTCGCAGTTGGAACGAAGGTGATTGCAGAAGTAAAAATCTAATCGCAAAGGCCGCCAAGCGCGCAGAGAATTCATTAAAAAACTTTGCGTGCTTAGCGAGCTTAGCGGTTCGTAGATTTTTGGAGAAATGATGGATGAAAACAATAAAAGTTCTGCTTGTAGATGACCACAAAATCGTACGCCAGGGGGTGCGCGCTTACCTGCACACCCTGGCCGATATTGAAGTCATCGCCGAAGCTGATTCAGGCGCCGCGGCGGTGGCCTCCGTCGAGCAGAACCCGCCGAATGTCGTTCTGATGGATCTCGAAATGCCCGGCGAACTGGACGGCATCGCGGCCACGCGCGCCATCCGCAAAATCCGCCCAGAAACGCAGGTCATCGTGGTGACCTCTCATCACCAAGACGAATACATTTTTCCCGCGGTGCGCGCTGGAGCCATCTCGTATTTGCTCAAAGATGTGGAACCCGACGAACTGGCCGCGGCCATCCGCAAAGCTGCCAGCGGCGAGGCCGTGCTCGATTCGCGGGTGGCAGCACGCATCGTGCAGGAATTGCAGGGCATTCGCCAGGGTGAAATCAACCCCTTCACCGAGTTATCAGAACGCGAATTTGAGGTGCTGCGCCTGATCGCGGCGGGCAAATCCAACGCGGAAATTGCTGAAACGTTGGTGATCGGCGAAAGCACCGTCAAAACGCATATCAGCAATATCCTAAAAAAACTCCACCTGGATGATCGCACGCAAGCGGCAGTCTACGCCTGGCAGCAGGGCATTGTTCGGCGGGATGCATAGATGACCGACACCTGTGCCAGACCACCGGGTAAAGCCGAGAATCGTAGCAAAAAATCACCCCGTAACGCGATAAAATGGTTCTGCACACGAAAAAAATGTCCCTGCAACGTAGGAAAATCGTTCTGCAACGCGATGAAATGATAGTGCAACGTAAAAAAATCGTCCTGCAACGCGAAAAAAGGGCTCTGCAACGGTAGAAAATGTCCCTGCAACGCAGGAAAATCATTCTGCTACGTAAAAATATAGTTCTGCAACGCCTCAAAATGGTTCCGCACTTTGAAAATCCTACCGTGCCTCAAAGAGAAAAGCGCAAACTA
>DOTA01000458.1 GCA_003513015.1 Chloroflexota bacterium | reverse complement strand
GGTCACGGCGTTGGGATCGGGGTCGAAGAGCACTGCCCAACTGGTGGGTTCTTCCACCTGGCCATCCAGGTAACCGATGCCGGTGGTGCCCCAATCGTAGGGTACGCAGTAAACGTTTCCGGGATCGTAGGGTACATTTTGGAATTGATCACTCAAATTTGCCAGGTTCGGCACGTTGTTACGATCGAGTTTAGCCAGCATTCCCTCGGTGATCATGATGCTGACGGTGTAATCAGAAGGAACCACTAGGGCGTAACCGGCGGCTCCGCCTTGCAGTTTAGCGAGCAACTCTTCGTTGTTCGAGAAATTATCTTCCACAATTTGGATGCCAAACTCATCCTGGAAGAGGGTGTAAATTTCGGGGTCGATGTATTCCGACCAGTTGTACATTACGATTTTCGAGGCGGGTTGAATTTCTCCACTGGGGGCGGCAGCTTCTTCGGCGGGTGCTGCCATATCATCGGTGTCGTTACCGTTTCCTCCACATGCCGCTAAGAGCAGGCTAAAGGTGAGGATGAGGGCGATCAAAATTAACCAGTGTTTTTTCATTTTTTGCTTCTCCTTTTCCTTTGGTTCCGTTTTTGAATCTTTGTAAATCATGGTTTTGTCAGCACACTGAACTTGTTGAAGTGTGCTCATCGTTAGAACATTTCAATCGATTGATCTTCACCTCCTCTCTTGCGAGAAATCAACGAAAACGAGATCAAAATTAGGGACATGGCCAGCATCAAGGTGGAAATGGCGTTGATTTTGGGAGTCACACCTTTTTTAATCATGCCAAAGACGCGCACCGGCAGGGTGTTGAATCCCGCCCCGCTGGTGAAGAAGGTGATGGCGAAATCATCTAGCGAAAGGGTAAAGGCCAGCAGTGCGCCGCCTAAAATACCGGGCATCATCATCGGCAGGGTCACTTTGCGGAAGGTTTCCCAGGTGTTGGCATATAAATCTTGGGCGGCCTCTTCCAGAGTGCGATCCATTTGTGAAAGGCGGGCGCGCACCACGATGGCGACAAAGGCGATATTGAAGGCCACATGCCCGATAATCACCGAATAAGGCACGGCGAGATTGATGCCGAAGATGTTCACATTCCAAACTTCGAAGCCGATGCCGCTGAGGTTGAAAAACAGTAGCAACATGATCGCCATGGCAATATCGGGGATAATCACGGGCAAGTAGAGCAAAGCATCCATGCCCAGTTGGCCGCGGAAACGGTAACGCTCCATACCCATAGCGGCCAGCGTGCCGATGATGGTGGAGATAATGGTCGAGACAATCGCCACGAACAGGCTGTTCCAGAGCGAGATGATGATCTGGCTATCGGTGATCATATCCACATACCAGTGGGTGGTGAACCCGGCCCATTGGGCGGTGGAGCGTGAATCGTTGAACGAAAAGATCACCACGATCACAATGGGGGTGTAAAGGAAGAGATAGCCCAGGATACCGTAAAAATTTAGGGATATATTGGAAATCCGCTGTTTGAGATGCGCCATACGGCTGGCGCGGGTTTCGGGGATGATGGCGCTCATTGGGCGTCTCCTCGCTTGGCGGCGCGGAAGTAAATCAGGGTGCCTGCCAGCATGAAGGTCATCATTAACGTGGAGAGGGCTGCTCCGAAGGGCCAATCATGCGCGGCCAAGAACTGGTTGCTGATGATGTTCCCGATCATCAGGGATTTGCCGCCTCCCAAAATCGCGGGAGCCACAAAGGCCCCCAAAGAGGGGATGAAAACTAACATGGCTCCGGCAACCACTCCCGGGATCGAGAGGGGCCAGATCACCCTGCGGAAGGTGGGAAATCCTGAGGCATAAAGATCACCGGCAGCTTCGGTTAATCCGAAATCCAGGCGATCCAGCGCGGCATAGATGGGCAAAACCATATCGGGTAGCCAGCCGTAAACTAATCCCAACACAATGGCGAAATCGTTGCCGAAGAGCGGCAGCGGTTCGTGAATGATGCCCCAACTCATTAGCATGGTGTTGATCAGGCCAGTGTTAGTGCGCAACAGGGTTAGCCAGGCGTAAGTGCGGATGAGAAAGTTGGTCCAAAAGGGGATCATGAGCGCCAGCACCAGGGTGTAACGCCGTTCCGGCGGGCGGGTGGCGATGAAATAGGCCAGCGGGTAGCCGATCAGCAGCGTGATAATGGTGGTCAGCAGGGCAATGTAAATCGAGCGCAGGAAAGTGCTGAAATAGAGCATATCGAAAACACGCTGGAAGTTTTCGAACGTGAAATTCCAAACCACGCCGCCGTAGGTGCCGCGTTCCAAAAAGCTGTAAACCAAGACAATCACCAGAGGTGCCATGAAGAAGACAATCAGCCAGAAGGTTGCCGGGAGCAGCAACAGCCAGGCTCGCAAAGCCGGAAAACGTTGTAGTTTTTCTCGCATGGCTACTCCTTGAACACCCGGGCATGGGCGCTATCCCAGCGAATATCTACCTTTTCGCCTTCGTTGAAGTGCCCACCGCCGCTGATGATGTTTTGTAGCCGCACGACCACGGCAGATTCTTCGTTCAGCCGTACCAGGTAGCGGGTGTCGGTGCCCAGATAGATAACCTTTTCGACCTGTCCGCTGAGGCGGCACATGGCCGGGTAGGTGGGGGCTTGTCCCATGGGATGGATGCGGATTTTTTCCGGGCGCACCGAAACCACCACGGCATCGCCCGCGTTGATGCCATCTTCGAGCCATTCAACCGCGATGGGCTGTTCGGTGCCGGTAACGGAAATCTCCGCAGGTGGCCCCATTTTTTGCATCACGCCGGGAACGAAGTTGGATTCACCGATAAAATCGGCCACAAAACGGTTAGCCGGGGCTTCGTAAATTTCTTCGGGTGTGCCGAGCTGGTGGACTTTGCCCTGGTTCATCACGGCAATGCGGTCAGACATGGCCAGGGCTTCTTCTTGGTCGTGAGTCACATATATGAAGGTGATGCCCACCTGATCTTGTAGGATTTTGAGTTCCACTTGCATGGCTTTGCGCAGTTTCAAATCCAGCGCGCCGAGGGGTTCATCGAGCAACAATACTTTCGGGCGGTTGACCAGGGCGCGGGCTAGGGCCACACGCTGTTGCTGCCCGCCGGAAAGTTGCTTGGGCCGCCGGTTATCCATGCCGCTGAGATGCACCATTTCGAGGGTCTCACCCACCCGTTGTTGGATCTCATTTTTATCAACTTTCTGCATTTCCATACCAAAAGCGATATTTTGGTACACCGACATATGTGGGAAGAGCGCATAGTGTTGGAAGACGGTATTAACCGGGCGCTGGTAGGGTGGTAAATACCCCTGCGGTTCACCCCCAATAAAAACCTGCCCGGAGGTGGGCATTTCAAACCCGGCAATCATACGCAGCGATGTGGTTTTGCCACAACCGCTTGGCCCCAGCATCGAGAAAAACTCCCCATCTCGAATTTGCAAGTCAACCTTATCAACTGCGGTGACTTGCCCAAATTTCTTGACAACCTGACGGAGTTCAACCGCGAATCCATCTATCATTCGTTTCTCCTTTGTTTTGTAGCTCGAATGGATTACTCGTCTTGATTGTGGTTGGGGAAAATTGGGGGTGATCCGTAAGCCATTTTGAAGGTACGCAGGGTCATAAATGTTTGTGTGCGTTCTACGCCGGCTACCTTGCGCAACTGGTAATTCAAAAAGTTCGCCAGGTGCTCGCGGTCTTTGCACAAAACCTCGACGATCAAATCGAACTCCCCGGAAACCATAATCAAATAGCTGACTTCCGGGTAAGAGGCGATTTTCATGGCAATTTGTTCAATATCGCCTTCCGCAACCGAGACGCCCACAACCGCGGGCGCATTAAACCCCAGGCTGGTCGGATCCACCAACCCAACGATGTGCAACACCTGTTTTTCCACTAATTTGGCGACCCGGTTCCGCACGGTCCCCTCAGATACGCCCAATTCCTGCGCGATATCGGTAAAGGGGCGTCGCCCATCCGTTTGCAAGAGTGCTAAGATAGAAAGATCTAACTCGTCCATAATACCTTCCTGTGATATTCGTAATATTTATTCGATTCTACGACTTTAATCGTAAGACGACAAGCCCCAACATGGATTTATTTACGATATTCCCCACTTTTGCTGACAATACTCACATCTTTGTCATAAATTTGGGATTGATCCCATTATTTATGAGCCAATCTGCTCCCCAAAGGAACGTGTTTTAGCCATCCCTGCCACAAATTGCTCCTCCTGCCCGGATACAAAAACGCAATTTTTTTAACACAAAGTAAATGAAGCCCGCAAAGGAAAAATTTGGTATAAGTGCCTCACGTTTTTTTTCTTGGTGTACTTTGTGCCCTTNNATCCAGGGCACGCGCGCTATTGTCAACGTTGCTGTGGAAGCCGGGGTGGATCGCTTTTTTGCCATCAGCCACCTGGGTGCAGACCGGGCCTCGGCCTATCCGGTGCTCAAAGCCAAAGCCATCGCCGAAGAACACATCCGCCGCAGCGGCATCGATTACACCATCTTGCGCACAGCGATCATCTTTGGCCCCGGAGATGGTTTCACCACTGGTTTAGCCCAATTACTCCACGGACTGCCCTTTGTGTTTCTCCTGCC
>DOTA01000051.1:6000-6146 GCA_003513015.1 Chloroflexota bacterium | reverse complement strand
CCAAAACTGACGTAGCCTGTGTAACCCAGCAAAATGTTCAGACTGGTTGCCAGGGCGACTGCTTTCAGGATGGTGAAGGCGCTTTCACGGCTGGAGACGTTTCCCGTCAGCGTGGGCCAGATCACAAACGCGGCCACGATCAGGAG
>DOTA01000051.1:0-5953 GCA_003513015.1 Chloroflexota bacterium | reverse complement strand
GAAACGGCTGCCAGCATGGTTCCAATCCCAAAGCTGAGGGCCAAAATTTGGGTGGACGGAATCCCCATCAATTCCGCGGCATCCCGGTTATTCGCCACGGCACGGATATATTTCCCGGGGCGGGTACGATACAAAAAGAGATAGAGTCCGGCTGTAAATGAAATGGAAATGACGGCTGCAATCAAACGGGTGCCCAAAACCGTGGTATTCCCTAATTGGAAACTGCCCATATTGAAATCGACATTGTAAGGGGAAGTGGTGAAGGCCGCGGTGCCGATGCCGATGATAATCATGTTGACGGAGAAGGTCGCCAGCAGCGAGGAGAGGTGCGGGGCGTTAATCACCCGATGGACGGCCGCGAAATAAATCACGACCCCCAACAACAGGCCTAAGATAGCCACCAGAAACAACCCTAAATAGGGGTTGATGCCCATTTTGAGGAATAAGAAGAATGTCCCGAACATGCCTAGGGCGATGATGGGGCCGTGCGCCAGATTGATGACATTCATCACGCCCCAAATCAGTGTCAGGCCCATGGCAGCCAGACCATAAACAAAGCCGAGCAAGATGCCATCAGGTAGGGATGTTAGAAGCAGATTGATTTGTTGCATAGTAACTCCCGGTTGTGTTTCGTTTGAAGATGAAAGACATCCCCTCAGATTAGTTCTGAGGGGATGTTCGAGGATAAAAGTGTATTTAGGGTGCCGGAATGGGGTAGAGTGGGTCGGCGGTGCGCACATCTGCGGGGGCGATGATCACGCGTTCCAGTTCGCCGGCGGCATTGAGCTGCCATTGGGCCACCACCATTTTGTGGGCAAGCTGTAAACCGTGGGCTTCTTCCGATGTGTCGAATTTGATCCCGCCATAGAAAGTGAACAGATCCATGGCATTCAGGGCAGCTTTGATAGCTTCGGGATCGACCGTATCGGCATCAATGATGGCTTTTTGCAGCACCAAACCCGCAGTGTAGCCACCGGCAACGTGATAGGTCGGCGGATCGCCATACGCTGCCTGGTAATCAGCCGCGAATTGTTCGCCGGTGGGGCCGAACCATTCCATGCCCATATTATTAGCTTCAGCTTCAGTGTGGGTCGCGGCCAACTCCCATTGGCTGGATGTCGCAATACCCAAAGCAGCGTCGCCCAACTCGGGGAACTTGGAATCGGCGGGGGCCACCAACAAATAGGCGAATTTCAGCCCGACTTTGCGGTCATAGAGGGCGCGAGCCAGGGCGGTGCCATCATTGTAGTGGCCGCCACCCAGCAGAACGGTAGCGCCGGAGCCAGCAATCTTATTGACGATGGGGCCAAAATCGGCGGTGTCGGAGGCGTAGCTTTCATCTAGGAGAATTTCAAAACCATTGGCTTCCAGGTAGGGTTTGATGCCTTCGGCGACACCGGTTGAGAACTTATCGGCTTCATGCACCAAGGCCACCTTCGCGCTGGGGTCCAATTCCTTGAGCATATCTACGGTGCTAGCCATGTACAGGCTGCCGGGGGTGTACAACTGGAATAAACTGGTGTTCCCGGTTTNNTTGGATTCATCATCGTAGGTTTGAGCAGCAAATTTGACGATGGTGCCATCCGAGAGGGTGATGCCACCCGCGGCGTTGACTTGCTCCAGCCACAGGTTGAAACCATTCACCTGGCGCTTGGAGGAGACTTCTTGGGCACCCGTCAGTGATGAAGTGAACCCAATGGTGAGAGTCACTTCTTTTGCCATCGGCTCTTCGTCGACAACCGGCGCTTCGGCCGTGGGTTCCTGTGCGGCGGATTCTTCAGCCGCCGCCGGTTCTTCCATCGGTTCAGCATCTCCGCCGCCGCAGGCGGCCAGCAGCATGCCAAAGACCAGGATCATTGCCAAGAGAACATACAATTTTTTCATCATTTTGCTCCTTTTGGGGTTGTGAAGGGGATTAAAAAATAGGATGGAATCCTTGGCCTAAGGATAAAATAAAAAAACAAACAAATCCTAAAATTCCGAAAGAGCGTTATAAACAATTTGTAAATATGAGATAGACNNGCTACAGACTTTCGAAATAATATCCGTAGCCGTGAGCGGTTTTCAAATATTGCGGATTAACCGGATCATTCTCGATCTTTTGCCGCAAGCGCCCGATATATACGCGCAGATACTCGGCCTCACGGCCATATTCTGGCCCCCAAATGCTTTTTAGAATGGCTTCATGGGTCAGCAACCGCCCGGAATTTTCCATCAGATACACCAACAAATTGAATTCCGTGGGAGTTAGCTCAACCAACTGCCCGTGCACCAAAACGCGGTGCATGGTGAGATCCACCATAATTTCGCCATGCACCAGTTGAGAATGATCCTGAACCTGGCTGGCACTGCTCCAGCGGGCGCGCCGTTGCACTGCTTCCACACGCGCCAGAAGCTCACCCACGCCAAACGGCTTGGTCAGGTAATCATCCGCACCCAAGTTCAAGGCCTGAATCTTGTCATTTTCTTCCCCAAGGGCCGAAAGCACCACAATCGGCACGGTGGAATTTTCGCGGATGCGCCGGATCGTTTCCAGGCCGTTCATGTCGGGCATCATCACATCTAAAATCACCAGGTCAATCACTTCTTGCTTAAAAATTGCCAGGGCCTCCAGGCCGTTGGTCGCTGTGAATGTTTTATAGCCGCGCCCTTCAAGGTTGTGACGCACGAAATCAAGCAGTGCTTTTTCGTCGTCTACCACCAAAACCGTGATTTTACTCATGTAAGATTTTCTCCAGTTGTTCAACATCCACAATGGGGATCGAAAACAAAATGCGGGTTCCCACCGAACGCGGCTCAATCCAAATTTTACCGCCATGGGCCTGCACAAACCCGCGGCTGATGGCTAACCCCAAACCGACTCCCGGTTTTCGGCGGGTGAGGCCATTTTCCAGGCGATAGAAACGCTCAAAAATATCCTCCGCTTTATCTGGGGGAATCCCAATCCCGCGGTCTTCGACCGCCACGATCACCCAATCGCCTACTTGTGAGGCACTGACTGCCACCGGCTGATCATCGGGCGAATATTTAAGGGCATTTTCCGTCAGGTTGCGCACCACCACCTCGATGCAATCCGCGTCCACATGCACCAGGGGCAAATCGGGCGCAATCTCAATCTCAACCTGCCGGCCCAAATAGCGGTTGACATGTTCCACGGCGCTCAGGATGATGTCATCCAAAGTGCAGGCCGTTTGTGAAAGCGTCAAGCTGCCCGCTTCGATGCGAGACATATCCAATAAATTGTTAACCGTCTCGGTCAAACGATCCGTTTCGCGCAAGATCACGCTCAAAAACTCCTGCTGCCGGGTTACTTCCCAATCGACATCATCTGCCAGCAGGGTGGTCACATAGCCTTTGATGGCGGCCAGCGGCGTGCGCAGTTCGTGCGACACCGTTGAAACTAGGCTGCTCTTCATGCGATCCAATTCATAATCGTTGGTAATATCTTGCAAAATTTGCCCGCGCCCAAGCTCCACCCGGGCTTCATCGTAAACGGTGAAACCCTTGACGCGGACATAGCACAGATTTTCAGCGTATTGGAGCGGCAGGATACAGGATTCCTGCATGGTTCCGGCGAGCAGTTGCTCCAGTTTCCCCTCGGATTCTTTTCCCCCCTCGGTTTTTTCGACCACCCGTGCGGTGATCTGCTGCCACCAATTTTGGGCGGGCTGCCCAATAATTTCTTCCATCGGCTGCCCGGAGAGTTCACTAACCATGCGGTTGGCATACAAAATCTTGCCATCCAAATCTTCCAGCACCAACCCCAAATCCAGCGATTGCATCAAAGCCACCAGGCGGCGGGTTTGTTCCTGCAAGCGGGTATCGCTGCGGGCATACAGTTCCGCATTTTCGATGGCCATGGCGGCCTGATTAGCAAAATTGGAGAGAAGATTTAGCTCGCGCGCGTTGAAGACTTGTGGCGTGGGGCTGTAAACAATCAGGGCCGAAGCGGGCGCGTGCGTGGTTTTGAGCGGGATTGCCACCATCGAGCGATAACCCTCGGCCCGGGCGCGCGGGCGCAAGGCCGCGAACGAGGGGTCTGATTCCGTATCCCGCACCTGAATTGGCTCCCCCACCCGAATCGCTCGCATCGTCACCGACGTTGGCTCATCGGGCGAAATTTCCAGCGAGCGCGCATAGCGCTCCGACATGCCGCGGCTGGCTCGCGCCCGAAAAACGTCCCGTTCCGGGTCTAAAGCCACAATAATGGATTGTTTGACGCCCAGCAAACGCTCAACCTGTTCGAGAATGCGTTCCAAAACAACCTGCGAGTCGAGGGTCGAAACCACGGCGGCCCCGGTTTCAAGCAGGGTTCCCAATTCCTCGATACGGGCTTTAATGGCAACTTCCATGCGCTTAAAACTGCGGATCAGATGACCAATCTGATCGGGACGGGTTGAAAAACGATCTAAAAGTTCCACGTCCCCAGTCTCCATTGGCAACCCGCCGCCCATAAATCGGCTGTAATCCGCCAGGCGTTCCACGGGGCGGATGACCCGCAAAGAGAGGGCAAACCAAAAGAAGATGCCAATTCCCAAAAAGACCGCGATCATCCACAACACCCCGCGATGAAAATTTTGCGGCGTGGCAAACGCCACCGAGCTTGGGCGGGCAATCACCACTCCCCAGCCCACGCCGGGCACCAGCACATAACTATACAGGGTTTCTTCGCCCTGTTCGCTCACTTCCACCTGGCTGCCATCTTCACCCCCCAGAAGGGCCTGGGCTACACCGGGCGCGACCGTGGCAAAATCTGTCAGGATTTGCGCCGGATTCGGGCTGGCAATTACATTGCCTCCCGCGTCCAAGATGGCGATTTGGAACTGTTCCTCCGGATGATACTCGGTTGAAATGGCCGCCAACGTATCCGATAAAGATTGCAACTTCAAATTGGTTCCCACAACCCCCAGGAATTGATCTGCCTCCCAAATGGGCATAATAGCTGTGGCCACGGGCTGATTGGTGGTTGGGGAAATCCGCCCCAGGGACACCAAGGGATCGCGGGTTTCCAAGGCTCGCTGAAAATACTCCCGAAAGGAGAAATCATTCCCCACGGTTGAACCAGGTGATTCGGGGTAGTGATAAACCATCGTGCCGTTTTCATCCAGGCGATAGACTAAGTTGACATCCGGGCGCAGGTTATAAGCCTGCTCGAAGATTTGCGGCATGCCCGTAGGCGCTGCCGCAATCACCGCGGGTTGTGTCGATAGTTGCTCGACGGCGAACAATGAAATCGATAAAGCCGAATCAGTTTCTTGGGCGATGGCGCGCGCCAAAGCCAGATCGTTTGATTGAATCTCTTGCACTAAGCGCTTGCCAGCAATATTGTCGAACAGCAAAGCAACCACCACAATCGGCACGATAAACAATGAGTAGAGTGCCAGAATTTGCAGCCCCAGGTCACTTTTAATCGATAATCGCGAGCGCTTTTTCATGCAGCCAATCCTGAATAATTTTTATCAATCCTGTCTGTTTTGGCGAATTTGGATGGGATTATAGCGATTGTACCAGACTTCAACAGGCCCCTAAAACACCTGTAGCAATCTGGAAATCGAAAAAACTCATAAAAGGTGTTTCATGATCTTTTATGAGTTTTGCTGAATGAAACCAAGCATCTCGCGCAGCGCGCTAAAATCTCTATTATGGGAATTTGCTAACCTTTAACCTTGCGGGGCGGTCAGATTAACGCTGGTTTTCGAGGCGATCCAATAGAGAATCATCCAGCTTGGCACAAAATAAGGGAAGATGCCATACAGGGTATCGCTGACCGAGTGGGAATTTGCATCCACCGCCATAAAAACCTGGAGACAGAAAAGAAGGGTTAGCAAAACCAAAAGGAATGCTTGCCAGGAAACAGGGCGGTAAATCCAGCCCCAGGGTTTGAACCATTGAAATTTCATGAACGTTCCTCAGCTGAACTGTAACTCAGGTTACGCAGCACCCTGAGCAACGA
>DOTA01000527.1 GCA_003513015.1 Chloroflexota bacterium | reverse complement strand
TATGGCGTTTATACCTGGGCCACCGAACAAGCCATGCGCGAAATCTATCTGAAAGCCTTTGAAATCAGTGTCAAAGAAGGGCAGCCCTACGGAGTCATGACTTCGCTCAACCGCGTCGGGCCGGATTGGTCTTCAGCCAACCACGCCTTGGTTACGGATCTCCTCAGAAATGAATGGGGCTTCAAGGGCTATGTCACCAGTGATGCCACCACCTCGGCTACCGGCGGCTATACCAACGTGCTTGAAACTCTCGTGGCGGGCAATGATGGCATTCTGTCGATGTTCAATACCGGTGGTACGACCAAAACCTTGAAAGCTGGATATGCTCAAGAGCCGGAGTACACGACCGCGCTCATGCAGCAGGCCATGCACAATATCTGCTATATGATGTTACAGACCAACGCTGTGAAATAATATAATGCCCCAGGTCACAAATTGCGCCTCCCGTACGCTTCAAAAAGCGCAATTTGTGACCGTGAAGGGTATAGCTTTACCAAAAAATTGGTTGGGGTGTTGGGAAAATAGATTCACCGTTTTTCCAACACTCCGCTCCCCTGTTGATTGAGAAGATACGAAACTATCATAAAATGAAAAACAAAGGACTTTGGTTATCAATTGGTGTTTTTGCGGTTCTCGCTGTCGTTTTTGTCTTTACCGATTGGCGAATCTCGCAAGCGTTGTATAATGCCGAAGCGGGCTGGGCACATTTTATGGAAATCTATGGACAGCTCCCCGGCGCCTTCGTCGGTTTCATTGGTGGTAGTGTGCTCCTGGCCCTGTTCAAGTTCCAGAAAACTTTTAAAAGCATCGCAGGTGGAATTGGCCTATTTTTATTGACGTTCTTAGCTAGTGCTATGTTCTGGTTGGATGCGCTGGGTGCTCAGGGTGGCGAAACGAACGCGCCCTTAGCCTTATTGTTGGGTTTGGTCATGCTGATCCTGGCGGTAGTTCTGCTAAAACGTTTACCAAACGATAAGTTAGCTTCTATGAAGCCAGCCGCTCAAGTAGCATTTGCGCTTCTATTTCTCGCCGGCATCATCACTGTTTGGGCGGTAAAAATTCCCTGGGGCCGTTGGACCTACCGCGACATCCTGGATGCCGGGAATACCGCCCTGTTCACACCCTGGTATCTGCCGCAGGGCAATAATGGGCATCACTCCTTTTTCTCCGGCCATACTGCCATGGCCTTCAGTGTGCTGCCGTTGATCCTGTTCTTGAAAAAAGACCATCCTGCGCGAAATATTCTTTTAGCAGTATTATTGTTATGGGGTTTGATCGGTGCCATGAGCCGCATCGTGGTGGGTGCGCATTTCGCTTCCGATGTGCTGTTTGGTGCAGGTGAAACCCTGCTTTGGTTTTTTCTTCTCTCAAAATGGTTTAAAGCTGACGCGTAGAAAGCCTGCGCAGGATGAAATCATGTCGAACTGGTTTGACGGATACGTTAACTCGAATGGCCTGAAACTCCACTACTATCGCACCGGTGGCGATAAGCCGCCGGTGGTGATCAATCATGGCGCTGGGGATGATGGCCTCTGCTGGACGCATGTTGCCAAAGCGCTGGAGCAGGATTATGACCTCATCCTGCCCGACGCGCGGGGTCACGGCAAGTCAGCGACGGGTAAAAAAGATTATTCAACGCAGCAACGCACGACCGACCTGGTTGAATTGATCGAAGCCCTGAAATTGGATCGCCCCGTGGTTGGCGGGCACTCGATGGGTGCGGATACATCCCTGCACCTGGCAGCAAATTATCCACACCTGACATGCGGGATTTTTCTTGAAGACCCGCCTATCATCCTGCCTGGCGAAACGTTCGGCAGCGGAGAACAGGTCATCGATCTGGAAAAGATGGGCACGCTGATGGTCAGGTTCATGCTGGCCTTCAAGATCCTGCCAAAATTTATCGGCACCCTTTTGCAGCGGAAGATATCTCCCACCTACCCCGATGATGAGATCATCCCTTGGATCAACTCCAAGAAAAGGGCGAGTTTCGATTTTCTGTTTTCGATGGCCTCCATGGAAATGGATCTCTCCGAGCCTTTTGAGAAGTTCCGCAAAATCCAATCGCCGGTTTTGCTTTTCATCGGCGATAAAGAAAAAATGTCCATCGTGTCGCCTGAAGCGGCGCAGCAAGCTGAAAATGTCAATCCAAAAGTGAAGGTTGTCCACCTGGAAGGCGCCAGCCATGATATCCGCCGCACGCGTTTTGACGGTTATCTGCCGGCGCTGAAAACCTTTCTCGAAGAAATCTACCCAGTTACGAAATAAAGGAGTACGCCAGATGAAAGATATCAAAGAACTCATCTCAAAAATGACGCTGGAAGAAAAAGCCGGGCTTTGTTCGGGCTTGAACTTCTGGTACCTGAAAGGGATTCCGCGCCTGGAGATTCCCTCGATCATGGTCACCGACGGCCCGCACGGATTGCGCAAACAGGCCGGGGATGCCGATCACGTTGGGCTGAACGAAAGCGTCCCGGCCACCTGCTTCCCGACTGCTTCGGCGTTAGCGGCCACCTGGAACCGTGATCTGGTTCATCAGGTGGGTGCGGCCTTGGGCGAAGAGTGCCGCCAGGAAAAAGTTGGTGTGATCCTGGGGCCGGGTGCCAATATCAAGCGTTCGCCGCTGTGCGGCCGCAACTTCGAATATTTTTCCGAAGACCCTTACCTGACTGGCGAAATTGCCAAAAGCCATATCAACGGCGTGCAAAGCCAGGGAATTGGCACCTCGCTCAAACATTATGCCGTCAATAATCAGGAATACCGCCGCATGACGATTGACGCCATCATCGACGAGCGCGCCCTGCGCGAAATCTATCTGGCCGGTTACGAGATCGCCGTCAAAGTAGCCCAACCCTGGACGGTGATGTGCTCCTACAACAAAATTAATGGCACCTATGCCAGCGACAATAAAAAATTGATGCGCGATATTCTCAAGGATGAATGGGGCCACCAAGGCTTGGTCGTCACCGATTGGGGCGCAATGAACGACCGCCCCTTGGCCCTGGAGGCCGGTACCGAACTGGAAATGCCCGGTTCTCCTAATGGGAATGATGCAAAAATTGTGGCGGCGGTGCGCTCCGGGCAGTTAGCTGAAGCCGTTCTTGACCAAGCGGTTGCGCGTATCCTCGGTATGATTGCCAAGGCGGAACAGACGCTTGCCAAAGATTTTTCTTATGATCCAAATGCCCATCATGCCCTGGCGCGCCGCGCTGCTGCCGAAGGGGCGGTGCTGCTCAAGAACGAAGGCCAACTGCTGCCGCTGCCGGAAAATGCCAAAGTTGCCCTGATCGGGCGTTTTGCCAAGCATCCCCGCTATCAGGGCGCGGGTAGTTCGCTGATTAACCCCTCCCAACTCGATAATCTCTACGCTGAACTGGTCAAACTCGTGGGCGCAGCGAACCTGACCTATGCCGATGGCTATACCGAAAAAGCCGATGCCGCCGACGAAGCGCTCATTCAGGAAGCCCTGAACGCGGCCCGCGCGGCCGAGGTTGTGATCGTTTATGCCGGTTTAACCGACATCTACGAGACCGAAGGCCTCGACCGCATCCACATGCAAATGCCCCCTGGGCATACTGCGTTGATCCAAAAGATGGCTGCGGCCCACAAAAAGGTAGTGGTGGTGCTCAGCAATGGCTCCCCGGTTGAAATGCCCTGGGTCAACGATGTGCAGAGCATCCTCGAAGGTTATCTGGGCGGTCAGGCGGGCGCTGGTGCCCTCGCCGATATTCTCTCCGGCCAGGTCAACCCCAGCGGCAAGCTGGCCGAAACTTTTCCGCTCAAATTGGCGGATAATCCTTCTTATCGTTCCTTCCCCGGCGGCCCGGCTACGGTGGAATACCGTGAGAGCATCTATGTGGGCTACCGCTACTACGATTCCGTCGCGCAGGATGTTTTGTTCCCCTTTGGGCACGGACTGAGTTACACCAGCTTTGAATACAGCCAATTGAAACTGAATCAGGCTCAAAATCCGGATGGCGCAGCCGTGACAGTGCGCGTGAAGGTCAAAAATACGGGAAAAGTCGCCGGGCAGGAAATCGTCCAGGTTTATGTCCACGATGTTCAATCCAGCGTTTTCCGCCCCGCCAAGGAACTCAAAGGCTTCGCCAAAGTTGCGTTAAAACCTGGCGAAGAAACCGATGTGACCCTCGAACTCGACCGCCGCGCCTTCGCTTTTTA
>DOTA01000228.1 GCA_003513015.1 Chloroflexota bacterium | reverse complement strand
TTTGAATTGATCGACGAGGCTGGCAATCGGGTGCTGATTGATGTCATGAATCCTGAAGTTGTCTCAGCTCCCCCCACCGGAACCGATATTTTGCTGACTACGCACCAACACCCGGATCATCTGAACGCCAGCTTTATCAGCAACTTTCCAGGAGAGCAGCTTTTCGCCCAGGTTGGCAAAATTGAGCACCCGGGTGTTTCTATATTTGGGATCGCCTCGGCACACACCGATGCCGAAAACCCTCCCTTCCCTGAGATCAACGGCACCAATACGATTTACGTGATCGATATGGACGGGCTGCGCATCGCTCATTTCGGGGATATTGGTCAGGACGAATTAACTCCGGATCAATTGGAGGCTCTGGGCGAGGTTGATATTGCCCTGATGCAGTTTGTCAATTCTTACAGCCAGATGGATACAACCAACCAAAAAGGGTTTAACCTGATGAATCAGGTCAAACCCAAATTAGTGATTCCCACACACGGGAACGGCAATATGGCCGCCATGGGCTATGCCAGTGAAATTTGGCCGGCGTACGCCAATCCATCCAATAGTGTCATAATTCGCGGCGCAGATTTATCCAAAGAAACCAAGTTTCTCATTGTTGGCGCCGCTGCCAATTCTATGCAAGCGCTTTTGGATTTGCCGGGGTGGGGCGATAAATAAGTAGGGGTATAATCTTCTACAGCCCAACCCTGATGAGTTTTTGTTATTAAAATAATTTGAGTGAGGTACCCCATGTCAAATATGTTTCCCAGCCCTGAATGGCTCCAAGCCCTGAAAGATAAACTCAATAGTGATGAAAAATATGCCCAAACCGCACATAGTTGGGAAGGCGAGATTGTCTTTTTCATTGAGGCCGGCGGCCCCATCGCCGATGCGCAAATTTTCTATACTGATCTTTGGCACGGTGAATGCCGGGATGCTTTCATGGTCGCGGATAGTGCCCAGCTCAAGGAATTGGCCCCAGCGTATATTTTAACCGCGCCCTACCAAACTTTTGTGCGGGTGCTCAAAGGCCAGTTAGACCCCATGCAAGCCATGATTACGCGAAAACTAAAAGTTCAGGGTAGCATGGGTTACATGATGCGCAACGTACCCACCGTGTTGGAATTTGTCCGTTGCGCGAAAGAAATCGATACGGAATACATTTAATCTGATAAAAATCAGCAGCACCGGGCGGCAAAATCTCGATCGCCCCATCGCTTGACCAAAATCGAGTGACTTGCAATGTGTTTGCAAGGTGCAAGCCCTTTTTTTGGGGCATAATCAGGCTGAAAGCAACCTTTATCCAACCCGTGATGCGATTATGAGCAATTCACCTTCTCTTGAGGCGTTGTCCGAGCTAAACGATGCCCTCGAACTATTATCAAAACAAACTTTACCCGTACAAACGCGCGGCATTATCCAAACTGCCCGTCAGCGTTTAACGCAACTATCCCGAGCGCTCAGTGAAGAAGCCCAAGAAAGCCGTTTATCGGCGCTTTACCGCGTTTCACAAAGCCTAGGATTGACTCTCAATTTAGATGAAGTTCTCAATCAAGTGATGGATGCCATCATCGAATTGACCAGTGCGGAGCGTGGTTTTCTAACTTTATTGGAACCCGCCACCGGGGCGTTAAGCCTGCGCGCCGCCCGCAACATCGAGCGCGAAACCCTGCAAAGCGAAGATATGGAGGTCAGCCGCACGGTCATCCAATCGGTGATCGACACCGAAGCAGGCGTGGTCACCACCGATGCCCAAACTGATCCCCGTTTTGCCGGTCAGGACTCTGTAGTTTTACATTCGCTCAAATCAATTATGTGTGCCCCGCTCCGTGCCGACAGCCGCATTATCGGCGTGATCTATGTAGAAAACCGGGCGCAATCGGGCATTTTCACTCACTCCGATCTGGATTTGCTCAATGCTTTTGCCACACAAGCCGCGGTCGCCATTCAAAATGCCCGGCTTTACACCCAAACCGACAAAGCCCTATCTGCCCGCGTGGCGGAGCTCGAAACCCTCAGCCTGATCGACCGCGAACTTAATGCGAAACTGGATCTCAAGCGCGCCCTCGAAATCTCGCGACGTTGGGCCATCAAAGGGACAGCAGCGGATGACTGCTGGATCGCATTGGTGGATGAAGAAACCCAACTGATGCAGATTTATGCCGGACCAGCGGAAGGCCGACACCCCAAACCGGGTTCAGAGGTGTTTGCCGCGATCGCTAGAAAAACCTCACCCCAGGGAGTTTCCGCCGGATCAACCGCCTATCTGGCGGCTCCCTTATTCCTCGGTGACGAAACCCTGGGAGCGATCATCGTAGCAGGGCAGACAGCTTTTCAAACCGCGGCACAAGAATATCTCTCACGTCTCTCCGGGCGCGCCGCAGCCGCAATTGCCAACGCCCGCCTTTATCAAGAAGTGCAGTCAGCCAACGAATCCAAATCACAGTTTGTAGCCATTGTGACCCATGAGTTACGCATCCCGCTAACTTCGATTAAAGGTTACACAGATTTGATCCGCCAGGGCATCGTGGGGCCGGTTAACGAACAGCAGTTGAGTTTCCTGAATGTGATCCGCAACAATGTGGAACGCATGTCTACGCTGATTTCCGATCTTTCGGATATTTCTCGCATCGAGCGCGGCAAACTCAGCCTGGAGTTGGCTCCGTTATCTTTAGANNGGCTATGTTGAGGAAACCATCAGCAGCCTGCGCCACAGAGTAGAAGAGAAAAAACAAACCCTTATTTCGGAAGTTCCCAATAACCTGCCCCTGATCAACGCTGACCCCAACCGATTGGTGCAGGTACTCACAAATCTGGTCAGCAACGCTTGGAAATATACACCGGAAGGGGGCAAGATCACCGTGCGAGCCTTTCAAACGAATGGGCGCGTCCGGGTAGAAGTAATCGATACGGGTTTAGGTATCAGCCCGGAGGATCAATCCAAACTCTTTACGCAATTCTTCCGCTCTGAAGCACCACAAGTGCGCGAGCAAACCGGCTGGGGTTTGGGTTTGAACGTAACCAAAAAACTGGTAGAGATAATGGATGGTGAAATCGGTTTTAGTAGTGCGCTCAATGAGGGCAGTGTCTTCTGGTTTAGCCTACCGCTGGCCTAACAATTCTGATTAGCCTCAGCATTCAGCAACGAATAAAAAATGACGATTGCACCTGATGGCCCCAATCGTCATTTTTTATTTAATTTCAATCGAACCTAACGCGGTGTCACGCTAGACAGTGAAAAATATCACATTCAAGTTGTGATCTTTGACAAGCGACAAGTCTGGGTTTGAGTGATATGATCTTTCTGAACGGGGAACACAATCCCCCAATTCATCGCTGTTTCCTCCTTTGGCGAAAGCCGCCGCCGAGCAAATCGCTCGACGGCGGCATTGCATTTAATGCCTGAT
>DOTA01000535.1 GCA_003513015.1 Chloroflexota bacterium | reverse complement strand
CACTTATCAATTAACCGAAGAACCGAAATGGTGAGTGTTCGGATCGGTTAGACTCAAAGATTCATAATTTATGGAGGGGAACATGATCAGACGCATCATTTTTATGGTTATTATTGCAGCCGTGTTTTTTTCGCTGCCGCTAGGGGCTAAAGCACAGGCGTACAGTTTTTACCTGGAAACAGAAGTTGTGCATGTTTATTGGAACGCCGATGGCACGATGTCGTTGGATTACACCCTGGTTTTTAATAACTCGCCCAGTGGACATGCTATCGAATTCATCGATTTAGGCTTGCCAAATTCTTCTTTTGATGAAACTAGCATCCAGGCTGAAATTGATGGGCAACCCGTTGCGATCATTTCCACATCTGATTACCAGGGAAGTGGCAGCGGTGTGGCGATTGGCTTGGGCAAGNNTATGTTCTCGGTAAAACGGATTTAACGGTGATTTACCATTTACCCCAGGGTGTACAAATGGATGAACCACGTTGGCATAAAGCTCCAGCAGACTTTACTGAGGAGCCGGTTACCGGGCTCGATCAAAACGATCAGATCACGTACACCTGGCATAACCCCGAAGCCTTTGGACAAAGAAAATATACCTTTGGTGCATCGTTTCCTGCGATATATGTTCCCGCTACAACTATTTATGTTCCGACCACCACAAAAGACAACCCTACTCCAAAACTGAATAGTAAACAACAAAACCGTTTTAACCTGGAAACGGAATTTGTAAATGTTTATTGGAACACAGACGGCACGATGTCGCTGAATTACAATCTCAAATTTAAAAATGGCCCTGCTTCAGAAGCAATCAAGTTTATAGATTTAAGATTACCAAATTCTTCTTTTGAAGAAACCGACATCCAGGTTGAAATTGATGGGCAAGCTGTGACATCCATATCCAAATCCGTTATAATTCCGAGCAGAGTTACGATCGATCTGGGTCAAAATACCATCTCTGCCGGAGAAACTGGCATTGTGGATATTCGGGTAGCTATCATCAGGGATGTCATCAAATACAATGATAACAACCTAACCTACGCCAGCGCGGCTTTTATCCCAAATTATTTCAGCACGCAAGCTGTACAAGGCCGAACGGATCTAACGGTTACTTTTTACCTGCCGCCAGGTGTACAACCGGATGAACTCTCCTGGCAAAAGGCCCCATTCGGTTTCAATGAGAAACCAGAAATCGATTACGAGCAAGATCGAATCATGGGCACCTGGCGTAACCCCGAGGCGCAACCTTTCAGAGGTTATCGCTTCGAAGTTTTTTTCCCTGCGAAATACGTGCCAGCAGAAACAATCTTAGGTTTGAATGTTGCCAACAAAAGAGAACCCGAAAAAGAATATTTTGGTTGTGGTTTAACGCTTGGATTAATTATCCTTGGCATCGTGGGCAATTTTCTATGGAGAAGGAATGAACGCAAACGCAAGATGAGTTATTTACCTCCACAGATCAGTATCGAAGGATATGGCATCAAACGCAGCCTGACCGCCGTGGAGGCCGCAATTTTATTGGAAGTTCCGCTGGATAAAATCGTTACCATGGTTTTATATTCTGTGGTGAAAAAAGGCGCTGCCACAATTATTTCACAGGATCCCTTGAAACTAGAAATATCTACAGAAATCCCCGAAAACTTACGTGCTTATGAGAAAAGTTTTCTAGAAGCCTTCCAGCTAACTGAGGTATCTAAGCGTAACTCAAATTTGCAGAAAATGATAGTTGCTTTGATCAAAAGTGTTGGGCAATTGATGAGAGGTTTTTCCCACAACGATACTAAGTCCTACTATAGAACCATCATAGAGAAAGCCTGGCAAGATGTAGAGTCAGAGGATACCCCCGCGATCCAGTGTAAAAACCTTGAGAAGCAGCTAGACTGGGTTATGTTGGATAAAGATTTCGATCAACACACTAAAAAGGTATTCAAGGCCAATTCAACTTATGATCCTGCCGGAAGCGGACAGTATGATCCTGATACCGTCAAAGTTGAAGATTCATCTACAATCAAGCCATTCTTGAAAATTTTAAATTCTAAACCTGCACCCACTCAACCAATTTCTGGCGCTAAACCTTCTACTTCNNCAGAGATCGTAACAAACCTACAAAATTCCATAAGCAAAATTCTTGGCAATCCAGATGATTTTTCCAAGGCCATTCGTAAAAAAACGATGCCTAAAATCACTCGCGAATACAATTCGCGACATCCTAGCACCTATTGGCAAGAGCCAAAAATCACTCGAAATATCGCCAGCGAATATAATTTGCGACATCCTAGCACCTATAGGCAAGATCGGCACCCATCCGGTAGAAGTTCCGCATCAGATCAAGACCACTCGAGCAGCGATCGTTCAAGCAGCAGATCTAGTTGCGCCTGTGCTTGTGCTTGTGCAGGCTGCGCTTGTGCCTGCGCGGGTGGAGGTCGTTAGCAAACCAAGCACCTGTGGTAAACTCACTTAATCGTTAATCAACGATATTCAATTAAAAATCCCAAAACTTAAAATTCAGAGAAGTCTGCTAGTCACAAGATATTTGAAATAAACAAATCACCTGACACCGGAACACCCGACACTCTCAAACGGAGAATGCCCATGAAAAAGCGAATTTTACATCTAGCGATTTTATTAGCCATCTTCCTATCCTTCCCTGGCAGCGCCCTGGCGCAAGATTACTATTTCGTTCTCGATCAAAATTATGTGGATGTTTTCTGGAACGAAGATGGCACCATGTCTCTGCAATATCAGATGACTTTTTCCAACGATCCTGGCGGGCACGCCATCGAATTTGTTGACCTGGGCCTGCCCAATTCATCCTTCGACACTTCCAGCATCAGCGCAAATGTCGATAGTAAACCCGTTTCCTACATTTCCAGCAGCGAATTTCAGGGCACGGGCAGCGGCGTAGCAATCGCTTTGGGCAGCAGCGCCATCCAGCCAGGTCGCTCCGGCACCGTCAATATCAAAGTCGGCACCGTCCGCAATGTGCTTTTCGTGGATGATAGCGACAGCAGCTACGCCAGCGCCGTATTTGCGCCCGCATACTTCGATCCCGACATCATCTACGGCAACACCGATGTCAAAGTGACCTATCACCTGCCCCCCGGCGTGCAGCCCGAAGAACCGCGCTGGCATACCGCGCCCTCCGGTTTCCCAGAGCAACCCGAAGCCGGGCACGATGGCTACGGCAACATCACCTACACCTGGCGCAACCCCAGCGCCAATGGGCACACCCGTTATCTATTTGGCGCCTCCTTCCCGGCCCAATATGTTCCTGCGGGTGTGATCGCCTCCCCAACTGTCACAGACCGGGTTTATAACCGTTTCAACATCAATCCCGATGATCTAATCGGATTCATGTGTTTTGGCAGCATATTCGGATTCATCGTGCTCAGTACGGTATTTGGGGCCATCAATGGCAACAGGCGCAAGCTGAAATATCTGCCCCCCAAGATTCGCATTGAAGGACACGGCATTAAACGCGGCCTNNCCCGCCGATAAAATCCTGACGATGATCTTATTCTCCGTGATCAAAAAGGAAGCCGCCCAGGTAATTTCGAGTGATCCCCTTAAATTAGAGGTACTCCAACCCCAACCCGAAGGACTACGCAGTTACGAAATTGATTTCCTGCAAGCTTTCAGCGAGAAAAACGCCAAAAGCAGGCGCACGAAAATGCAGAGCTTGATGGTGGCCCTCATCAAAAGTGTTGGCGAAAAAATGAAAGGCTTCAGCCTCAAAGAAAGCGTAACTTATTACAAACAAATTACCGAAAAAGCCTGGGCGCAGGTTGAAAACGCCGGCACACCCGAAGTCAAGAGCGAGAAATTCGATGACAACATGGGTTGGACGATGCTCGACCGCGATTTCGACCGCCNNCATGTGGTGGGGACGCTATGATCCCGGTTGGGCACGCTCCGCAGGCGGCACGTTGAAATCCATGCCAAAATCTACGCCGAGCGTCGGAAGCGGCGGGCATTCATCAACCCCCTCCATGCCGACCTTACCCGGCGGTGCTTTCGCGGCATCGGTCGTTACCGGAATGCAAAACTTTGCGGGCGATGTGGTTGGCAACATCAGCGATTTTACCGGCGGCATTACNNTAACGAGTGGAAAATGTGAAGTGGGTAGTGATCAGAACCCTATTCACTCGGAAAATTTATGAAATTAATTTCTAATCTCAAATCTCTTGTGAGTGGTCAGCGGTCAAAGCGTTCGCCGCAGGCGATAAGCCGTCAGCCGTCCGCGGGCTTGTATCATTATCTCAAGGAAGAGAACGGCTCGAAGGCTCGCATCCACCTGCGCTTGGACCCCGATGGCCACGGCACGCTGGTGATTAATGCCAACCGGGTGGTGCATCTCAACCCCAGCGCGGCCCTGATGGCACACCTGAGCCTGGATGAGACTCCCGCCTCCCAGGCTGTTCGGGTGATTACCCAAGCCTACCGCGTGCCCAAAGCTCAGGCCCAGCAAGATTATGCCAACTTTCTGGCCGATTTTGAGCAGCTTATCCAACCGGATGGCTGCCCGATCTGTGCCGTGGAGGGGTTAGAGATCAGCGCACCGTTTAGCGCCCGGCCCACAGCGCCCTACCGCATGGATTTGGCCCTCACCTATCGCTGCAACGATGACTGCGCGCATTGCTACAACGCCCGGCCGCGCGATTACCCCGAAATTTCCACCGCGGAATGGAAACGGATCATCGACAAAACCTGGGATTTGGGGATTCCGCATATTGTTTTCACCGGTGGCGAACCCACCCTGCGGGAGGATTTGCCGGAACTGATCGCTTATGCTGAATCCAAGGGTCAGATCACCGGGATGAACACCAACGCCCGCAGGTTGAGTGACCCTAAATTTGTGGAGGCCCTCCTAAATTCCGGGTTAGATCACGTTCAAATCACGGTGGAATCGCACGATCCAAAAATCCACGATCACATGGTCGGCAAGCGCGGCGCCTGGAATCAAACCATCCAGGGTTTGCGCAATGTGCTGGCAACCCCGCTCTATGTGATGACTAACACCACTATGCTGCAAGCTAACAGCCCTACGTTGGCCGAAACACTCGACTTTTTGGGACGAGAAGGTGTGCCCACAATTGGGCTGAACGCCTTGATCTACTCCGGGCATGGCCTGACGGTAGGAACGGGCATTCGAGAGAGCGAACTACCGCCGTTGCTTGATCTGGCACAGCAAAAAACCGCCCAATACGGCCAGCGCTTGATCTGGTACACGCCTACGCAGTACTGCAATTTCGACCCGCAGCAATTGGAATTGGGCGTGAAAGGCTGCACGGCGGCGCTCTACAATATGTGTGTGGAACCCGATGGCGGGGTGCTG
>DOTA01000075.1 GCA_003513015.1 Chloroflexota bacterium | reverse complement strand
AGCATACCGGAGAACGAGATAGCCTGTCACACCTGCCAGCAATGATCCTAACAGAATTCCAAGTCGATTATCGATCGCAAGACCTGTTCCAACTTGCTCAAATGCCAATGAACTAACAAACAAGCCCATCGTAAAGCCAACGCCGCAGAGGGTGGCTACCCCAAATAATCCTAACCAATTGGCTCCATCCGGAAGATTGGCCAAGCGGAGCTTAATCGCAAGCCAGACAAAACCAAATACGCCAATTTGCTTTCCAAAATACAAACCGATCGCAATGCCTAACGGGATGGGGTTCAAGAGCGAGGCTAATGATAATCCTTGGAATGAAATGCCAGTATTTGCAAAAGCAAAGAGGGGCAAGATGCCATAAACAACGCTTGGATGAAGATCGTGCTCAAGTTTATGCAAAGGCGATTCGATACTTTCATTCTGTGAGCGCAGGGGAATAAAAAACGCCAGTAGAACTCCGGCAAGGGTGGCGTGAACGCCTGATTTAAGTACGGCTACCCAAAGCACAATTCCGAGTAATATGTACGGCGCGATTTCCATGACCCCGCGACGATTTAACCAGAAAAGCACCAACAAAGCGCCAACGGCAACCAGTAAGGAAATCCAAGACAAATCACCAGAGTAAAATAGCGCAATAATAATGATGGCCCCCAGATCATCGATAATCGCCAGGGTTAATAAAAACAGCTTTAAGGATGCGGGGATACGCGGGCTAAGAAGAGCCAGAATTCCTAGGGCAAAGGCAATATCGGTCGCAGCGGGGATGGCCCAGCCGCTTAATGCGATGGGATCCCGAAAATTGATGAGCACATATACCAGAGCGGGGATAACCATTCCGCCAATTGCACCAATTGCGGGAAGTACGATACGTGACGGTTCCGATAGTTCTCCCTCTAAAAACTCACGCTTGATTTCTAACCCAATGAGTAAGAAGAAAATCGCCATTAGACCATCGTTTATCCATAGCAAGAGCGGTTTGGCTAATTCTAATTGACCGATCCGTACTTCTACGGGTAAATCGAGAAACATATCATAAAGCGGCTTAGCGGGTGAATTTACCACCACCATCGCCAACACTGTAGCAATAATTAAAAGAATCCCATTTGCTGATTCTAAACGCAGAAATTCTCGTAATGTTTTTGAGAGCATCTTGCCTCCTATTGATTTCAGACAGTTAACGCTGTTTATACCAAAGCAAATAAAAAGTCAGCTCCGAAGTGATGAGATGCAAACCCCAAAAAATGAACAATGTTCATTAGCGGATAATTCTGATTTGCCCGGCGATCTCATCCGGCAGGGTGAACATTCCCGGCAGCGCACCGCAGGGGTTGGGAGTGGGCAGGCGTTTGGGGTTTGCCAACACCCAGCCCCACTTCCATTTCCCGGGGACAAACATCTGGCTCAGGTGCTGCTCTCGTAAGGCTGCGAAACGCTCTGGGGTCATTTCAATCAGATCTATCAATTCCACCGTGCCGATGATGGCTCCCTTTGCCAGATTGGCTGGTTCCAACCCGAATTCCAAACAAAGGGGTACCAGAACTGTTTTAGTGGCCCGGATCGCCAAGATGCCGCGGTGATGGCTGCGCGTTTTGCGCAATTCGATAGTTTTGCTTCCCTGGATGATTAACTCAGCCCAGGGTTGATCGACATTCAGGGCTTTCATGCCGATCCGCTGCTCGGTGTGGTGATCTGATCGCGCCCGATGAAATCGCCGCCACCAGTATTCACATCGCCTTCGATGTAGGCGCCGCCCATGGTGTTGATCTCTTGATACACCACGAAGAAAGGCTGCCCGGCTTGGGGGTTGTAGCCCTGCGCTTGCAGAAATGCACTGATTTTGTCAGGGGCCAGTCTGCCAGCCATCAAATCCGGCAGGCCAAAGATCGCTCCCGGAAAGCGCGGCTGAACTTCGTCGAAATCGGTTATCACCACCCCCTGGTGCTGCCCAATCACATAAAATTGCTCCAGCCACTGCACTGCGGCCTGCAAACTTTCTCGCCGGGCGGGATCGAAGGTGGCGTAGGTGGCATAGACCCCCTCCCGGTCTTCGAATTGGCCAAGAAATGAGATTGCCGCGCTGACACTGAATTGCTCAATGCCGGAGCGCGGTGCGGGCAACACTTGCAGTTCGTCCACATGCAGGTACAACTGCGGAATCTGACGTTGCCCGGCGAAGAAGGTGGGGGCATCTTCATAGATGTAGCGCATTTCCCCACTCAGGCTGACCGGCACAGCTCCCTGCCGCAGCAATTGCGCTTTGAGTGGGCCATAAAAACGCCGCATCAGCAGCACGGGGAAGCCTTCGTGACAAACGCCATTGGATGAAACGCTCATGAAATAGTGCGGTTCTCCGGCAATCTGGCGTGGGCGCAGGCGCACCGCCCCGATTCCGCCTTTGAGCATATCCGCCTTGCCCGATGGGTTGAAGTAGCTGCGGCCATTTTCCGCCTGGAACATCATCTCATAGGCCATCTGGCGCTGCTGTTGGGCCTCGGCGGTGTGAAAGCGTCCCGGCGCTAAAGGAAACCACTCGAACAGGTGAAATTGTTCCAGCGTCACTCGACGGGTATCATAGAGTTGCTCTTCGATGAATAGCTGCCAGATTTCACGGTTGGAGGCGGCTTGCTGTTGCTGATCGGTTTCGGGGGCGCTGTGGCGCGCCACCCTGGGGTAGTAAGCCAGATCGGTCTGTCGTTCGATAACTTCGGAGAGATCGCCCGACTGCATTTCCTGGCACAGGCGCGCTGGCGGAGCCGGTTCAGCCTGGGATGCGGAGAATCTGGGGGAACTGCTGCCCACCCCAGGCGCGGGGCGCTGCTCCCAGGGTTTAAAATCAGGCTCGGGGTCTGGCAATCCGTTGAAGGGCAAATCATTCAAATCGGGCATAAGGGGTTGCTCCATCATCAGGATCTGTGTTCCTATGGGCAATAGGGCGCTTGTAGCACAATCTCACGCGTGACGGTTTGCCCGGCTGAAGTAACCGCGGCCACCAGCGAGGCGGATTGGCAGGCATACCCGTAAACCAAGGCCTGGTCGGTATCAGAAAGCCCAAAATCGCCATATTCATTGGACAGCCAATAGAAGTAGGTGCCATCGCCA
>DOTA01000294.1 GCA_003513015.1 Chloroflexota bacterium | reverse complement strand
AGGCATATCCTCTACCGGGACAACCTTTGAAACCACACCCTTATTTCCATGGCGACCAGCCATCTTATCTCCAGCTGTGATCTTGCGTCGCTGTGCTACGGAAACTCGCACCATCATATCCACACCAGCAGAAAGGTCTGAGTTCTCCTCGCGGGTGAACACTTTGACATCTACAACTTTACCGCGCTCACCATGCGGCATGCGCAAAGAAGTGTCTTTCACATCTCGGGATTTTTCGCCAAAGATCGCACGCAATAAGCGTTCCTCTGGGGTAAGTTCTTTTTCACCCTTCGGTGAAATCTTGCCCACGAGAATGTCATTGGGACCAACCTCAGCTCCTACGCGGATAATGCCATGCTCATCAAGGTCTTTGATTGCTTCTTCACCAACGTTGGGAATATCACGAGTAATTTCTTCTGGTCCCAGGCGGGTATCGCGGGATTCGACTTCGAATTTTTCGATATGGATTGAAGTATAGCGATCTTCCTGAACAAGCCGTTCAGAAATCACGATTGCATCCTCAAAGTTGGAACCTTCCCAAGAAAGGAAAGCTACCAAAACATTTTGCCCCAAAGCCAGCTTGCCGCCCACCGTTGAGGATGAATCTGCAATCACATCCCCACGTTTGACCCGCTGACCTTTGTGGACAGCCGGGCGTTGGTCGACGCAGGTGCTTTGATTAGATCGTTGATATTTACGCAACTGATAAACGCGTTCGCCTGTTTCTGTGCGCACGGTGATATGACTCCCCGTCACAGAAACAACATCGCCATCTTCGTCCGCCAAAACAACCTGACCGGAGTCAATTGCAGCGTTGTATTCCATACCGGTAGAAACACGCGGCACATCAGGGCGTAACAACGGGACTGCTTGGGTCATCATGTTGGAACCCATCAAAGCGCGGTTCGCATCATCATGCTCCAAGAACGGAATCAGAGCAGCACTGATACCTACAACCTGATGAGGCGCGACATCCATATAATCAACATTCACATCTTGGGCAAAATCGAAGCCCTGCTGGTAACGGGAAGAAGCACGCCCACGAATGAACTCGCCATAGCGATTAAGCGGGGAATTCGCCTGGGCAATTACAAATTTATCTTCCACATCTGCTGACAGATATTCCATATCTGCGGTTACGAAAGGAACCAGTAAAACTTCATTAATATCCAGAGCCGAAATTTTTTCAATCAATTCAGGGGTCAGGCGCTGGCCTTGTTCGGCGATTACCTCACCTGTGCTGGGATCTGTGATGTTCTCGCGCAGTTTACGATTCAACAGCAGAGGGCTATCGGGTTTGAGCGATTTCAAAACCCGGCGATAAGGCGTTTCGATAAAACCATACTCGTTCACCCGGGCAAAGGATGCCAGACGGCCGATCAAACCAATGTTGGGGCCTTCAGGCGTTTCAATGGGGCAAATCCGCCCATAGTGGGATTGGTGTACGTCACGCACATCGAAACCAGCGCGCTCACGGCGCAAACCACCCGGCCCTAATGCCGAGAGCGTTCGTTTGTGGCGCAGTTCTGCCAGGGGGTTAGTTTGATCCATGAATTGCGAAAGCTGGCTGGAACCGAAAAACTCTCGCAAAGAAGCCACAACCGGACGGATATTGATCAACGTAACCGGAGAAAGGTTCTCCTGGTCACGAATAGACATACGCTCTTTGATCACCCGTTCCATGCGGCGCAGGCCAATTCGCAGTTTGTTTTGGATAAGCTCGCCGACCGTTTTTGCACGTCGATTTCCCAGGTGATCGATATCATCGGGAGCCTCAACAACATTATTAATCGCAATCATGCGGCGTACCAGATTTACGATATCCCATTTGGTAATGGTGCGATGAGCAATCGGCACATGATCGTATAAATCAAGTTTTTGATTAAGTTTGTAACGCCCCACCCGTTCCAAATCATAATGCCGCTGATCGAATAGTTGACCCTCGAGAAATTCGCGCGCATTTTCCAGAGTCGCCGGATCACCTGGGCGCATGCGACGGAAAAATTCAATCAATGCTGCTTGCGCAATCGTCAAGCCACTCGACAAATCCCACTCTGGCTCTTGGGCCAGGGTTGATGGCAGGAACATTCGGTCAGGGTTATTATCCACATCCTCAAAGAGGCTCAGAATCTCTTCATCCGTGCCTTCTTTTAGGGGGTTATCCGCCAAGCCGTCATTCACAGCCGCTAGCGCCCGCAAGAAGATCGTAATCGGCACAGTGCGCTTACGATTGAATTTGAGAGTCAGGTAATCACTCTTGCGGGTTTCAAATTCCATCCAGGCCCCGCGATCGGGGATCAATTTCGAAACCGCCAAAGGCCGCCCGGTGGTCCGGTCAATCGGGGCTTCGAAATAAACCCCAGGGGAACGAATCAACTGAGAAACCACGACACGCTCGGTTCCATTGATAACGAAAGTACCCTTTTCGGTCATCTCAGGGAAATCGCCTAAGAAAATATCTTGCTTGATTGGCTCAGGCACATCTGGCCCGGCCAATAGCACCGAAACATACATTGGACTGGAATACGTCAAATCCCGCTCAGAACATTCATCAACGGTGTGCTTTGGCTCTTCAAACCAATAGGTGAGACCCCACTGTTCCGATTCAGGTGTTCGGCTGGGAAAATAAAGTTTCATTCCCTTGTTGTACGATTCGATTGGCGAAATCTCATGGAACAAATCCCCGAGACCATCGCTCTTTAAGCGCTCAAACGAACGCAACTGAACTTCAATCAAATCCGGCAAGGAAAGCTTGACATCGATACGAGCATACGATTTGGTAGGCAAAACCTCTGACATTAATCACTCCTGTGATACACTGACTGGGCTGGTCAAAGCAGGAACTCGCGTCATAATGCCCTGGCTAACCTGAGCCAGGGCAAAAGCGTCCCCATTTTATTTAATCTTTTGGATCAAAAATAACTTCACAATTTGAGTCTTTTTGAAGAAAGCCTATAACCAGAACTTCAATTATAACGAGATGGGATAGCATGGTCAAGCTAAAAACAACGCAAATTTCGGTTTTTCATCAAACATTCAGAAATTTTTACCGCGGGTATAATAACGGCGAAATTTACACCAAAGGAAGATTATGACTGAACCAACTTTCCACGCCGGATTCGTATCCGTTATGGGCCGCCCCAATGTGGGCAAATCCACGCTGATCAATGCCCTGATGGGCCAAAAAATTGCGGCGGTCTCTCCCCGGCCCCAAACTACCCGCCAACAGCAATTGGGCATCATCACGACCGATGAGATGCAGTTGATTTTCATCGACACCCCTGGCCTACACAAAGCGCATCACAAACTCGGCGAATACATGAATGCCGAAGCCGCCGCCAGCATTATTGAAAGCGATGTGATCCTTTTTTTGGTGGAGGCCAGCGAGAACCCGCCGCACGAAGAAGACCATATTTTGGTGGAATTATTAGGCGAAATCAAGAACCCACCACCCGTGGTTTTAGCCGTCAACAAAATCGACCGCTTGAAAGCAGATGAAGTGGATGAAAGGATGGCCGTTTACCAGGGATTGCTGCCCGAGGCGAAAATTCTACCCATTTCGGCAGCCACTGGCGAGGGGTTGGAAACCCTGCTTGAAATTTTGAGAGGCTACCTGCCCGAGGGAGATTATTTCTTCCCTGAAGATCAGATCACCGACCTCTACGAAAAAGAAATCGCCGCAGACCTGATTCGGGAGGCCTGCCTATTGATTCTACGCGATGAAGTGCCTCACTCTCTGGCGGTACGCATAGACGAATTCACCGAACGCGGCGAAAAGGGTGCCTATATCTCTGCCACACTCTTCGTCGAGCGGGACTCACAAAAAGGGATTGTGATCGGCAAAGAAGGCAGCATGCTCAAACTTATCGGCACACACGCCCGGCAAGCCATCGAAACCATGAGCGGACGCAAAGTTTTCATCCGGTTGCGGGTTAAAGTGCGCAAGAATTGGCGTAATGATGAAACTTCCCTGCGCCGCTTCGGGTTTCAATCAAAAAAGTAAATTCAGCAGATCACGATTTTTCTAAATTTAGCACACTGAACTTGTTGAAGTGTGCCGAAAACGCATCCTCACCTGCACTTGCGTGCGGTGCAAGTGTCAACACTGTTTAGGAGGCTGATTATCCTGCACCCGTGATCTTTTGTTTTATATAGCAGAAAATCTTTATGCAGAATCACACAGGGCACGCCGATTGGCGTGCCCTGTGCTTTGGGGCCGGTGACGAATTACTCGTCCGCAGGAATTTCAGGGTCTTCGGAAGTTGAATCTTCTGGGGGTACGGGAGCAGCTACGGTTTCAGAACTGGCACTCGCTTCAAATTGAGGAATCACAACCGAGGGCAGGTTATCATCTCCGGGAATGGAGGTCCCCGGGGTTACCCCATCCACCGGGTAATCTTGTGTACCAAAGCGCGTCATCACCACGGCGCCGAAGCCCCACATCCCCACCAGCGTTTGGGGTATCCAGCCAACGCAGGGGACCAATTGGTTGATGCCGCCCAACACCAGGAACAGGATCAGCGTTCCCACACCAGCAGCGATGGCGGGCGCCCATTCGGTGTTGAAGAGTTTGGCAATCCGGCGGCCGATTTCCAGGCCCAGCGCGACCCAGCCGAACATCCAAGCCACCAGCAGCGCCAGGACTGCGATCAATGTTACCGGGATGAGGATAATGGTCAGGGTCAGGGCAACCAGCACGAAGGGGGTCAGGAAGGCGATCAGCAAGCCTGCTCCGGTAGTAATCAGTGGTTGTGCAACGGCTGTTTTGGCAATCCGTTCAGTGGGCTTGACAAAGAAGATCACAATCAAGACTGCCAGCAAGGCCCACATGAAGGTGCGGAAGAAAAACCAGAGCATATCAAGAAACGGATTGAAGCTGACGTTGAGGCCGGGTGTTTTAGGAATAGCTGGCAAACCAGGCACTTCAGGCAATGCGGGCAGGTTTGGATTAGCAGGCCCAGAAGGAATATCGAAGGTGAAAGGCACGTTTATGCCGTTGACAATTTGCCCGGTCACACGCGCACCTTCATCCCGGCTAAGCGTGGCCCCGATGGTGACGAGGTCGCCATTGACAACCGCAGTTGAAGTCACCTGCACTGCACCGCCGATACCCACGAGATTGCCATTGACCTGCCCACCCACTTCCACGACCCCGCCGATAAGGGCTACATCACCGTTGACCGTTGAGCCTTCTTCCGTGGTAACCGCACCGCCAAAGATCACTAGGTTTCCATCTAGTGATTGGCCGCTTTCGAGCGTATAGGTGCCGCCAAAGACAACTTTATCATCGAGAAAATCTCTGTGAGATTCTTTGGCATAAGCTATGGACGGCCAAAACAGGCTTAGCGCCAACAAAAATAAAATCAGGTAGTTCGTATACTTTTTCATGAGGTCCTCCGAGGGAGCGAAGTTAATTTAGCCATAGAAACGATCCATAACAAGGTTGACATGCTCAAAGTGATTACAATTCCAACCCACCAACTTGTGGGCACAAGGATAGGGAGCGTGCGCGCCAGGGTTACAAATACATTTTGAATACCACTGGCAATCACCACCAGAGTGGCAGCCCGATAAACCCAGGAAAGCACAAATTCAGAAAATGAGCCGTAAGTACGGAAAAGCTGCACACCCGTTAAAACCAGGGCCAGCGCTGCTCCATTGGCAATCAGCACCAATAAAATCCACGATTGCCAGCGCTGGCGGGCGGCTTTGGCGGCAACCCGGTCGGCTTCGAGGGTGATCTGCCAGCGGTTGACAAATCCGGGAGCCGGATCAACCTCGGGCACGGTTTCGAAGAGGTTGGCAACATCCAACCAGGCATCTTCGAGCGAACTGCATTGTTCGCAATCCGCCAAATGATTCCGCAAAGTGCGTTCATCATTTTCGGGTAAAGGTTCTTCAGAAAAGAGCCAATTCTCAAAAGGCTGGTGATTCATTTCGCATCCTTTCGGGGTTGATTCGTTCAGCGGTTTTGGCCTGCACAGCTTGCCATTGTCCTGCCAGCTCGCGGCGGCAACGGTGCAAACGGCTTTTTACAGCACTGACCGTCAACGAAAGCTCCTGAGCAATTTCTTCATAAGAATAATCGTACCAATAATGCATAACGACGGCGGCCCGGTCTTTTGGGGATAATTGATCCAGTAAAGTTTGCACCTGGGCCTGTTTTTCCTGCGCACTGAGGGAGGCTTCCGGCCCCATTCCGGGGTCGGGTGGTTCTAACCAGGTATTTTCATCATCATCCAATGAGAAAGCATTGAAGCGCTGCTTGCGTAGTTGATCGATACAATAATGCGAGGCAATCGAAAGCAGCCAGGTGGCAAAGGGACGATCGCTATCGTAGCGCCGCAAGTTTTTATAGGCTCGTAAAAAGGCTTCTTGCGCCGCGTCTTCAGCATCGCCGGGATTGCCCAGCATGCGGTAACACAGGTTATAAACCGGTTTTTGATAGAGTTCTACCAATCGAGCAAAGGCCACATCGTCGCCTTTTTGCGCTCGAACGAGCCACTCTGACTCGCTTTCATTCACAGCATTGCTCCTCAGGTTTTAATCGTTCTACCCTGTATTACGCAGTGATCCATTAAAGGTTGCAAAACTCACCCAATCACCTGGCATTGAGTGATTGAAATCCCTCCCCCAAGGCTTCGTGGGCTTGACCAATCACCATAAAGGCTTTGGGATCAACCTCGCTGACAATGGTTTTCAACTGCGCAACCTCCGAGCGGGTTATGACACAATATAGCACAGGTCTTTCATCCCCGGTATAGCCTCCCCGTCCCGAAATTTCAGTGACGCCGCGCCCCAGGTTGTGCAAAATCTTTGAGGTAACTTCCACCGGGTTGACCGTCACAATCAGAGCGGTGCGCACCACATTGGAACCCTGGGAGGTGGCCTCGGCGGCGATTCCGCTCACGTAGAGCATCACCAGCGAATAGAGCGCATTCTCCCAGCTAAAGGAGAGACCCGCCAGAAAGATGATGAGNNTTGAGCACCAAATCATGGGTCAATCCTTCGGCGGGTAAAAATAAAGTTAGCGAGTCGATCAAAATCGAAAAACTGACCACCGCAAAGGCCGTGCGCAGGGCGAAGCGCGGCCCGCCCAAATAGCGCCAGCCCAACACAAACAGCGGAATGTTGCCCAGCAGCACCATCACGCCGATGGGGAATCCCGTGTAATAGTTAATGATCTGCGCCAAACCGCTGACCCCGCCGGTCGCCAGATGCGCCGGAATCAAAAACAGGCGCAGTGAGATAGCTTGCAAAGCCGCGCCCACGAAAATCAGCAGAAAATCCCGTCCGCTCTCCCAACTCAGGGAAGGGCGCTGTGCAAAGGCTTGTTTCCATTCAGCCCGCATAATCTCACCTCACAGAAAGTGCGACGCGCCTTTCACTCGGCGCGCCGCACGGAATTCGGAATAATTCGATAAGACCTCCGAAGTTTGTTAAACCTCGGAGGTCTGAGATTACAGGAGTTTCTCATTAGCGAGCGCTTCAATCACGCCTAGCACCGCCGAGTTATCCAGCTCGCGCATCCCCATTTGCAGCATGGCCTCGAACATCTGGGTATTCGCCGCAGCCCCCGGCAGGGGAATGCCATACTCGCGCGCTGTATCCATCACGATGCCCAAATCTTTAGCTTGCAT
>DOTA01000282.1 GCA_003513015.1 Chloroflexota bacterium | reverse complement strand
GCCAGAGATAAGATTACGCTCGCTCGAATCGCCCACGCCATCGCCATCCGTGCCGATGAAATTTCCGGGAGCAGCGTCCACATAAATGCCTGTGCCATTCGGGATAGCGGCCAGCCCACCGCCATCCGTGCCAATCTGATTACCGGCGATCACGTTGCCGTACCCATCCGCACCTGAGATAAAAATTCCATATTGCGAATTACCAGAAATGGTATTGCCATCCAACTCATTGGTGTTCCCCCGCCGGCCTACCAGGTTATTGGGCGCAGCGATTCTCACCCCCACCTGATTGGGAATGGCTGCATTTCCTTCGGGATTGACCCCGATCTGGTTAAAAGAGATCGTGTTGGAAAATGCCGTAAGCCCTTCAATCAGGATGCCAATCGGGTTGCCTGAGATGAGATTACCCACCTGCCCACCGATCAAATTGTCAGGGGCACCTAGAATATGGATGCCGACCGAAGTATTGGGCAGCGCACTGCTGGCGTCGTCGTTGACACCGATCCAGTTGCCCGCCACCGTATTTTGGCTGGCATCATCATCCGTGATCAGCACCCCCACCTGGTTGCCGGAGATCAAATTCCGCTCTTGCATGTCACCCTGCCCATCGCCATCATTACCAATCAGGTTGTGATGCGCGCCGCTACCGATACTGATACCCCAAAAATTTGGCATGGCAGCGTAGCCACTGCTGTTAGTGCCGATCCAGTTACCGGCTACCACATTCTGGGTGCAATTCTCGCCTTCGAGCAACACCCCCGCACCCGAGTTACCCGAAATCACGTTCCCTTCACGGTCATCCCCGAAGCCATCATCGTTGGTGCCGATGGTGATCTGATCCGAATCATTGACATAGATGCCATATACATTCGGACGGGCCGTATCACCCGTGGGGTTGGTGCCGATGTAGTTCCCGGCGATCGTGACCTGATCAGCCCCGTTGCTCACTTCAATGCCTGTATAGCTGTTGCCGGAGATGATATTGCGCTCCAGAACGTCCGAAACGCCGTCGCCATTAGTGCCGATCAACGTATCGGGGGCAAGTTCATCGATCAGAACACCGCGATAATTCGGCAGGGCAGCGGTCCCGGCCGCATTCAGGCCGATGGTATTCCCAGCCACTGTGACGCATGAATTGTGGATGTAAATCCCGTGGTTCGTGTTACCCGAGATCAGGTTGCCCTCGGCTGCATCGGCGGTGCCATCACCGTTTGTGCCGATCACGGTGCCACAATCGAGAGCACCTTCGATGTAGATCCCCATTCCATTGGGGCTGGCGGTCGTCCCAGTACCAAAGACGCCAACATAGTTGCCAGCCACGCGGTTCACACCACCCATCAACAAAATTCCGGCCTGCCCGTTGTGAAGGATCACATTTCGTTCAACGGCATCGCCCACGCCATCGCTATCCGTCCCGATCAGGTTGTCACTGCTCCACCAGACGCGTATCCCATTTTCGGTAAAATTCCAAATGAGCAATCCCTGGATACGGTTTTTATCTGATTCGAGTTTCAAACCAACGGTAACTAGGTTGTTGCCATCAATGATTGAATTGAGATTGTTCCCTTTGATGGTGACGCCTGCATCATCAATGAGAGCAGGCAGGGGTGAGCCTGGTGTAATCGTGATTGTGCCTAGGGTGATCGTATCGTGACCCCTCAAAATATTAGCCTCTTGGATGGCAGCCCGCAGGGTGCATTGATCGCCTTTGGCGATATCCGAATCGCAAACGCCATCGCCGGGGGCGAGGTCATTCGCATCGCCGTTGTTGTTGACGGCAAATATGGCGCTGGAAGCGGCTTGCACAGGTATACAAAGCTGGACGAGAGATACCAGTACAGCGACTGTCAGCGAATACAGGAAGAGATGAGAAAGAAAACGTGATTTCATACCGAGTACCTTTCCAATCATTAAGTTTTGTGCGATGACAGGAATCTAATTCGTAGAGGTACCCTAAAGATTTCCCGTACCCTTTCTTCCACCTGAAAGTCAGGTTGAAACAAATTTTTTGCGGGATCGAGAAACCTTTAGGGTTTGAGTGAGATCAATTAACGAATTGTCAATGGTAGATAAATTTTATAGCTAATACCATAAAGCTTTGATAATCCCGTGGTTGTTCCAGCGCTCATCCCGGTGATCGTGTTATTTTGGGCGGTGGTACTGGTGGTGCGCAAGCCCTGGGTCGAGGTTAGCGCGAATGGCAATGTCGCCGACCAGTTGCCAGCGGCATTTGCTGTCACAACCTTCAGCGATTGCAGCGCCTCGTTGATTGAATCAGTGTCGTCGAGAAAGATTTCAATGATGCAGTTGGGGCAAGGGCTGTTGGTGCCGGCGGTGCCAGCGACCGCGGTGCCATTGATGCTGGTAACCGCGGCCGGATTAAAATTTCGGAAAGCATCGGGCAAACTTTTGGTTATCTGAATAGCATCTTCCGGGCTGTTATTGCCTTCGATTTCACCCCAAGGCGTCAGTTTTTTGATCACATTGCCGCGCAAGGTGTTGGCATCAGATGTCGAAACTACGGGCGTGTCGTTGAGCGAGATGGCTGAAAGTCCCGGCCGAATGATCTGGTTGGTGGTGATCTGATTGAATTCCGTGCCACCTTGCAGATAGATGCCGCGTCCACACACGCCCACTTCCACGTTGGTGGCATCCACGCCAATTTTGTTGCCGCGAATAATGTGATTGTCGCCCGATACACGGATGGCATCGGCCTGAATGGTGGGCGGCTCAACCGCAATGCGGATTCCGGCGATTACATTATTTTCGATGAGATTGCGATTGCCGCTCAAACTCAGACCACTGCCGCCCAACCAATCCCACTGCAAGCAGATCAAGGATGGATCGGTCTCTTTACCGGGCACGGTGCCATTGGCAATCGTGCCGATGTAGTTGTTGGAGAAGTTGGTATCGTTGCCATTGATCGCTGCTGCTACCCCGGCGATACCTGTAAAAACGTTGGATTGGATCACATTGCTAGAGACGTTGGCGCTCACCGAAACACCGGTATTGCCGCTGCCATCGTCTTCGCCCCCGCCGCGCAACACAATCCCCGTACCGGCATCATTCAAGCCGAACCAGTTGTTGGCAATGATATTGCTGGCAGAATTGACATAAATATGGGTTTTGAACATCTGGAAGCCCAGCCCGCGGATTTCATTGGCGTTCTGGGTGGCGGTTTCGCCTAATTTGATGCCATCCGATTGACCGGTGCCGGGGCCAACCAGAATGATTCTCGGGCCAGTCGTCCGGCCCCCAGGCTGAGTGCTGCCATCAATAATGATGCTGCCATTCAGGTAACGCAGGGTCGCGTTAGCATTACTCGAAATCCCAATAAATTGAATCTTCCAGATTTTGAGCGTGGAATTATAGCCCGCATCACTGGTGGGAATATTGAAGGCAATCAACACTGGTTTTTGTGCAGGAGCTAGGCCGCGGGCCTGAATCACCGCCCGGCGCAAGGTGCAGGGCTCAGCCGGTTTTAATGCGCAAGTCGTGCTGTCACTAGTATCCAGATCGGCGGTGCTGTTCACCGTAATAGTGGTGACGGGAACGGTTAATACATCTGCAGGTAGGGAGGCGTGCTCCTTGGCCGCCTGTGAAGGAGCTGCCCCGGCTAAGGACAGCAGGAATGCCAACAACAAACCGGCAATTATTATCTGGGAGGGCAAAGAACGGGTGGATTGGGTTTTCATTATAAGATTCCTTTCGAATATATTTATTCCTACCGGGTGGGCAGGTTTTGGGTTGGGGGGTTGGGATCGCCTTCTGAGGGTGGTTGATCGAAATTTGTGGGGGCAGTTATCAGCGTACATAAATAACCGTACAAACTCTCTATACTGGTGAATGCCAGGACTTCACGGGTGTGCGGGTTTTCCAGAGAGGCGTGCCAGACCGGAGTTTCCGATTCATCACCGGGCCAAAGACGTAAGAGATAAGCCAAGTATCTTTTCATTATGAGTAATCATAAAAATCCACCGTCAAAAAANNAAACGAGCTCTTTTTTGAGCCAACAATTTCCAATGTTCACCTTGGAGGAGCAACATCGTGGCAAGGCTCAAGATCTTCTGTTTCGGCGCTTTCTACGCCACCCTGGATGAAACCCCACTCGTCTTTGATACCGATAAAGCCCGCGCCTTGCTGGTTTATCTGGCAATCGAAGCACCTCGCCCGCAGCGCCGACAATACCTGGCCGGGTTGTTTTGGTCTGATATGCCCGAAGAGCGGGCGTTGCACAACCTGCGTCAGACACTATCTGTGCTGCGTAAAACGTTACAAGACAACACCAACCCTGCCCCATTTTTGTTAATCCAGCGGGATTCCGTGCAAATCAATCCGGCCAGCGATATCTGGCTGGATGTATCGGGTTTCGAGCAAGAAATCAACGCGGCTTTACGTTATTACCGACACTGCCCCGAGAACAACGAATTCAACTGCCGCCTGAACCTGCGCCAACTCCAACGGGCCATAAAACTGTTTCGGGGCTGGTTTCTCGACCAGATGTATCTTAGCGGCAGCCCCGTGTTCGATGAATGGGCCAGCCTGAGACGTGAGGCTTTCAATCAACAGGCTATTGAGGCCTTGGCAATCTTGGCTGAGTTATTTGAACGGCGGGGGGAATATGCCCAAGCACGCCAGTTTGCCAACCAGATCGCCACTCTGGCTCCCTGGGATGAAAACGCCCAGGTACAGGTGATGCGCTTGCTGGCGGTCGAAAGCCAGTGGAGTGCTGCTCAGGCACAGTATCGCAGCCTGCGACATTACTTGCAGGAACAAATCGGGGTGGAACCAGCCGCCGAAA
>DOTA01000333.1 GCA_003513015.1 Chloroflexota bacterium | reverse complement strand
TGAAATTTTTTACGTTGAGAACGTAAATGGTTGCCTGGATTTTGCTGGAATCATCGGTGGGCGGCGTTTGCTGTCGGATGACATTCAGCGCTTGCTCTAGTTCATCGTCTTCAACGCCCACCATCAGGGTGGTGGCACCCTCCCGCAAAAAGCCTCCCATGGAAGCCAGGCGAGTGATGCGGAAACCCTGTTTGATCAACGCGCTGGATGTGGCGTCGCTATGGTGGTTTTCGATGATAGCAATGATCATTTTCATAGTTGGCTTCTCTTGTGACTCGGCTAAAGTTCTTCGTAGCGTTCGATCTCAAATGAAAACAATGTAGCCCCGATGGTGATTTCTTTGGCGGCGGTTTCTGCTGCACCCTCATCTTGTGGCAGAATTTCGATGCGCTGTTGGGATGATTGTTGCAACGTTTTGGTGATGAGTTCTTCCTGGCCTTTGGGAACGCCGATCAAAATTGTGATATTATGCCGCCCTAAAAATTCACCGGCGCTGGGCATGCGCACAACCGGTACACCGATTGCTGTCAAGGCTGTGATGGCATTCTCCAAATCTTGCTCTTGGATGATAGCAACTAGTAGATTGGTAATAGCTTTTTTATTGTGGGCTTGGGTTCCTTCGAGCCAACTGACTTGGTTATCTGTCATTGCTTCATCAACTTCGGCTGCTAGTTCAGCAAAAATTTCTTCTGAAACAATACCATCACGCAAAAGCGATGCTAATGTATTGCGTTGAGTGAGCAAGGCTTCTTTTTGGGCCGTGTTATATTCGTCGAACTCTACTTTGGGGTCTTCTTGCAGGATGTTGAACACCGCCAGCGTGGTTTTTTCAGTATGATCTTTCAATATAGGCGCTAAATTTTTCCAAACATGTGCGCTGAGAAGCCCATTTTTTTGCATGGTGTCCAAACGGTCGTAGGCGGCTTTCGACATTACTGCGCGGGCATGGCGGCGCTCATACTCCTGCTGATTTTCACTATGTTGGATCAACTTCATGCGGCGAATTAATGGCTGCATGGTAAGGCCTTGTACCAACAGGGTAAACAGAACCACTCCAAATGCCATGGTTTGGATATTGTTTCTCAGATCGCCCAATTCCACGGGCAGGCTAATCGCCAGGGCGAGCGAAATCGCGCCGCGTAATCCTCCCCAAAAGAGCACGTGTTTGTAGCGCACGGGCATGCCGCGCCCAATCCCGGATAACGCGTACACGCCTACAGCGCGGGCCACCAAAACGGCGATGATTGCTACCAGGATCACGTGCCAGTTTGCCGCCAATATTTCCAAGTTGATTTGCAGCCCAATTAATAGAAAAACCATCGAGTTGGCGACAAATGCGGCAATCTCCCAAAAATTAAAAACCAGAATTTTTGTGGAAGCTGACATCCCGCGCGGGCCGATGTTGCCGGCCACCAGCCCGGCCGCTACTACCGCCAAAACCCCGGAAACGTGAATTTGCTCGGCAATCAGGTAGGCCCCAAATGCCAGCACCCCGGTGAGGGTGGTTTCGATGAGCGGATCATCGATGCGCCGGATAATTTGCGAGAAGATCATGCCCAGCAGCAAACCCATACCAATACCGCCCCCAGCAATAACGAGAAAATCCACCACGCTTTTGATCAGCGAAAAATCGTGCGTAAGGACAATCACCACCATCAGGTTAAAGACCACGATGGCCGTTCCGTCATTGAGCAGGCTTTCGCCCTCTAAAAGCACTTGTAATCGTTTGGGCACGCCCATCGAACGAAATAAAGCCACTACCGCTACGGGATCGGTGGCCGCGACCAACGCCCCAAATAGCAAGGCGATGGATAAGGGCGTTGCGGTGCCAATCGCCACAACCACGCCAACCAGACCGGTCGTGATCAAAACACCTGGAATCGCTAACGCCAGAATCGGTACAATATCATTTTGCAAATCGCGGGCATTCAAATGAAAAGCTGCTTCGAAGACCAAAGGTGGCACTAATAAAGCCAGAAAAATTTCGGAGGTTGCGTCGGCTTGTAATTGCCCTTGAATTGACAAGACCAACCCAATCAAAACTAATCCAACGGTATAGGGAACCCGCAATCGCCGGGTAATAATCCCCACAATGGCCGCGATCAAGAGCAAGGCAATTACAACTTCTTCGACGACAATCAGATTGCTGCTTTCTTGATGGGATACATTGACCTCGGATTCGTTGATTGCGGCCGCTGATTCAGCGGCACTCAGGTCGGGGTAAAAGCTCTCGCTCAAATTCCCCAGGCTTGAACAGGCCGACAGTACCATCATCAAGAACAGCAAAGCCAGCGCGAGCGGATATATTTTTTTCGCGGTGAGCATCATCATAGAAATTATTCCTCAACTGTTACGATTCGGGGTTTGGGATTTCTCACAACCGCAGTTTGCCCGCCAGGAAAGGTGATTTTGGTTTGTTTTGCCTCGCGGTGAATCGTCAGCCCTCGGTATTTGATCGTGATCGGCATCGGGAAGGGGTTGTGCCCTTGTAGCATCACCCGTCGGGACGATAAAACCCGCACCCCCAATATTTTCAAAAATAGCCCAATTGGAACCAATCCCTGTAGCGAGTCGCGTTCACCGGAGCCTTTGCCGTTTTGCGAATGGTAATGCTGGTAAAAAGACTGGTGCTGTTTCAAGCTATCCACAATTGCTTCCATCAGCCGCGTAAACAAAATCACGGCTTCATCAACATAGCCATATTGCAGCAACCCTTCACCAATCAGATTATTCCAGATCAGCGAGATATCATAACAGGCCTCGGGATGATCTTCAGCATAATATTGGACAAATGATGGAATCCCGAAACGATGCCAGAACCGGACTTCATCCGTGATGGTGTGGTTGACCAATTTTCCCGCTCGGGATTTTTCAGGGATTCCGGCCCACAAGGGCAGTAACAGTGTTTGGTCTTGTACCGTTAAATCCACCCCCCGTAAAGTTACCTGATCCTCGGGTTCAACCCCCGATATTTCGATGTGCTCCAGGTGTTGATAAACCCGTTCGCTGGTTACATTTCCGCGCCCCAAATACCATTGCACGCGTTCCTCCGCGATGTTTTCCACCCGGTGACGCTCCGAAGTTCCCATCCCGTGAATGAAAATATTCGCCGGGCGCGAGCGCTCCTCAGCTGATTGGATCTGGATCAATACCCGCACGGGCTGCTCGAAGTCGCGCTGCAAATAAACTTCGCCTGGCCCTTGCCGTGATCCCAAGAAATCTCCGATGTTGCAGTGATGCGATTCTCGATCCCAATAGCGATAAATGTTGTTGCTCTCATCCCACGAGGTTTCCACCGCGCTTTTGAGATTGTCCGCCAGTGATTCCATAGCTGAAATCGGTCCAGGTTGCTCGATATCGCGTGCCATGCGTATCAGCAATTGAATTTCGTGGTACAAAAATGCGCACAAGGCCGGGCTTTCGGCCTGGGTAATATCGGCTCCCTGTGACCAGGCCTGCCACTGCGAAAAGGCTGGATGATCTTCATAGCCAGATTGCAAAGGATGGCTCCACTCGGGAAGGCCGTCGCCATCGCGATCTTGTTCGGGCGTAAACCAGGCTTGCACAAAACTCACTAAATTTGGAAAAATCTTTTCCAAAAAAGCGCGATCCTCAGTCGCTTCATAGATGCGCCAGGCCATATTTACAATGAGCGGCGTTGCCAACATCCGTCCGCGTTGGCCTCCCAGGCCGGGTTTCCAATCAATGAATCCTTTTTGGGTTTGGGTGGATAAATAATTTTCTAGCAACCCTTTGGCAAATTCAGGCGCGCTGGGTAAAATCAGGCTGATGAGATAATCTGCATCCATCACGGATTGCCCATTCCATAAATGCGTGTAGTCACTACCATTTCCGCGAGGCGAAAAACCTTGGTCAGGTAAACGACTTAACACAAATGAGCACTCCCGTAATTGCTCGGTTGGGCCAACAAACATGCTTAAGGCATTTTTTTGCGTCAAAGCCAGAGCAGCATCCCAATCCGGGTTGCCGGTCTCAATTTCTAGTACGCGCCCATTGATGATGTCTAGCCGCGCCAGAAGGGCCTCCCAATTATTGTTAGCCTGCTCCTTTGCCAGCGCAAACGATTCATCTGCGCCTGCTAATCCGGCCTGTGCCCAAATAAATTGACGCGTCCCGCCGGGGGCCAAATCCAAATCTATGGTGAGAGCAGGGTAGGGGCCGGCACTCACCCCTGGCGCACCTGACATAAACACTACCGGGGTAATTCCATCTGTCTTTCCGCATAAAACCGTGACCCCGTTGATCTCGCAGGCGGCCATGGGTTGGCCATCCCCGCTGGGTCGCAGCAGCGCCACCCATTCAAAGCGGAGTTGGCGCACTGAAAGTCGGCTGTTAGTGATTTTTATCCGCCCGGTCACGGAATGTGAGTCCGGAACCCAATATTCGATCTCTACGTCTATCCCCATAAGCGGCGAAAAGGCCACCAGTAAATAATTTGGATGAAAGCGCTTTACCACAGGCTGGCTGCTGAACGCTGCCGGATCATTAAAAGCGGTATCGCCCTCGACAAACCGGGGAAACAAACGCAAACTGCGCGCGCGTAAACCAAATGTGGTGCGCAAAGCCAACGAAGGTGGTTCGCTGCGTTCGAGATGTAACCCCCAAATTTGATCGTTCACATAATCGGTTGCCCCGAAACGAGCATCTGCTACTAAGATAAATGCTCCGGGATCACCGGATTTCAGATTCCAGGTTCTCATGCCTACCATTTTACGGGAACTCACCCTTTCGGTCAAAGGGTTTTATGGCTCATTTGTGATTTTATTCAGGGCGTACCGCCTCGGTTCCAAAGGTGTTAGAATGAACGCCACGGGTTGGCAGCCAGCCCTAAAACACCCCAAAGGAGTACAGAAGCATGTCAAAATATCAACCCCGCGGATTATATTTCGAAGATTTTGAGGTGGGCCAAGTGTTTTATAGCACCAGCCGCACCATCACTGAGAGCGACATTGTCATGTTTGCTGGTCTCTCTGGTGATTACAACCAAATTCATACGGATGCCGTTTTCGCGGCCAATACCTCCTACACTCAGCGCATCGCCCACGGCCTGCTTGTGACCTCTATTGCCTCGGGTCTGGTAATGCAAAGCGGATTGATTGAAGGTACTACCCTGGCCTTTCGTGAAATCAACAACTGGAAATTTGCCAAACCAACCTATATCGGCGATACTGTTCATGTTGAAGTTGAAGTGCAAGATACCAAAGCGTTGCGCCGGTTGGGCGGCGGATCGGTCGAAATTGCTCTTTCCGTTCTCAATCAAAACGATGAAATGATTATGAAAGGTGTCTGGACTGTTTTGATCCTCAGCCGCCCGGAGGCCTAAGCCAACCCTGGGAGAAGAAATCGCCAAATGTCGGAGAATCCATCGCCCCCATCCAGCGAAGGCCCCAGCGAGCGCTTCCGGCGTTTGCTAGAGGAATCCAAAAAATCGGAAGAGGAAGCCGCGGCTGCCTATGATTTTTCGGAACGACCTACCGCGCCGACGATTCCTCCTGAAGCGCAGCCTTCCCCAGCGGAATCGAAACCCCCGGAATTCGTCAGTGATCCCGCACCCGGTTTATTTGCCGTCCCCAAGTTTGGCAGTGATTCCCCCGCCCCCGAAACCGATTCCGCACCTCCCGGAAAACCTCCCTTCACCACCACAGATGTAACCCCCACCC
>DOTA01000016.1 GCA_003513015.1 Chloroflexota bacterium | reverse complement strand
ATCTAGCCAGCCTCCATAATGACGCGAGAGGTATAAAGGAATGAATACGCTGATAAAAAACACAAAGAGATTCGCCAGCCCTACCAGCACCAATGTATAGGGCAAACGCTGAAGAACCAATTGTTGAACCGAGGCAGTCGGCCCTTGCATCACCCCTCCCATCCAACGGGTTAAAGTTGCCTCGCCATAATTTAGGGTCAAACCATANNAATCAGGATGGTGATATAAACGCCCACAATCACAGAGGCAAACAGCCAGAGGGCTTTTTTGATCGAATACTTTGAAAATGAAAATATGGATCGCCACCTACTTGCCGGTGGGATGACCACATCAACAGAAGGAGGGGTGCTTGGATGTGGGAATTCTACTTTTTCGGAGGGTAAGTGGGATGAATCCCCTGAAGGGTGCGGGGAAATTTGGGAGGTTTGCGGCGAAATAGCCGGAGTACTGCCTAAGGGGGGATGGGAATCTTCTGCCTTTGGGGGTGAGAGCGGCTCACTTTTAACGGCAGCCACCTCAGGTTCTGATTCCGTTAATCCACTTAATCTCGAAATGGCATCTGGGTTGTTTGGGTTTATCTGCAAAACGCGGTGAAGGGCGTAAATCTTTCTATCCCGCTCTTGAAGGGTATAACTCAACAAATACCAGGCGGCCTCGTTGTGAGCATCCTCTTCGAGCAGGCGAATCAGAATCGCCTGGGCAGTTTTTCTGTCGCCGGCCTTAAGGCTGACAATGGCTTGACGAATAAGATCATCAGCGGTGTGATTCATTATCCAAGCCCAATTTCAGTAGATCGCGGATTCAGGCTAATCAGCATCCTGAACAACGTTGATGGAGGCATTTTCGGCACATTTCAACAAGTTCAGTGCGCTAAATTTAGCAAAATCGTGATCTACTGAATTTATTGAAAGTTAAATGCCGAGCCGGAAAGATGCGATCAACTCATAAACAAAACCCTACCAAACAGCATTGCATACCGTTGGTAGGGTTCAAGTATTTGATCGTGATTTTAGCTCCGATTCGTTCGGCTATACCAGGCTACTCCGATCAGACCCAGGAATAAACCACTGATGGAAGCGCCATAGGAAAGGAAATTCAACAGTAAAGTCGACTCGATAATCCCCAGTACCATGAGGAACGGCCCTAAAAAGCCAAACAAAACCAGGAAAAACCCGGTGACAATCATTACTTTAGGATTCATGTCCGTTTTGTTTATACAGCCAGCAGAAGGTTAGGTGGCCCGGTTCAGCGGGTTCAAATTCCGGCGGATCTTCCACATTGCATAAACCATCGATCATCTTCGCACAACGAGGATGGAAGCGACATCCTTTGGGTGGGTTGACCAAACTTGGGGGTTCTCCGGGGGGCACTTCTTTGAAGATTTTGGCATTGTTGGCATCCGGTTCGGAGGTTCCCTTGAGGAGGGCATCGGTGTAGGGGTGGAGGTGATTGCTCAAGATGCCATCGACGCTGGATTTTTCGATCAATTGACCGGCGTACATTACGAAAATTCGCTCGGAGAAATAGCGAACCGTAGAGAGGTCGTGGGTAATATAAATTACCGCAAGATCGTGGGAGTGCTGTAAATTCTCCAATAGTTTCAGAATTTCAACGCGCACCGAAGCATCCAGCATGGAAACAGGTTCGTCTGCAACGATCAATTTGGGTCCCAAAATCATCGCTCGGGCAATCACAACGCGCTGCTGCTGGCCGCCACTCAACATGTGAGGAAATTTTTCGATAAAATCATCAACCGGGTTGAGTTTGACCTCGCTCATCACTTTGCGGATACGCTCTTCGCGTTCATCGGGGTCTTTGATCCCATTGATGATCAGCGGTTCAGATAAAATGCGGCGCACGCTCATAAAAGGCGGCAAGGCGCCATAGGGGTCTTGCTGCACAAAGCCGATTTTAGAACGGAATTCACGCAATTGCCTGGGATTTAGCTCACTCAGACTTTGTCCATCAAAGAAAATATCACCTTTAATGGGACGGTTAATACCCAAGATTGTTTTCATCAAACTGGTTTTCCCGGAACCACTTTCACCTACAATGGCAATGGCATCGCCGCGATGGAGGTCAAAACTGACATCATCTACCGCGCGCACATATCCGGCGTGTGCAAATCCCCAACGTTTCAACTCAAACCAGACATGCAGGTTTTTGAGTGACAATAGAGGGGTACCATTATTTTTCGAAGCATTATCCATGGTGTTTACCTGATTCTGATCCGTTTTTTGAATATTTTCCATCTCGTTATCTCTCCTACCCTTCAGCATGCAGCCAACAGCGAACCAGGCGGTCGCCTTTGTAAGTAATAGGCGGATCTTGGTCACATTTATCAAAGCGGAAAGAACAACGCGGGGCAAACCGGCAGCCTGCTTTTAGGCCGATCAAACTGGGCGGTTTTCCAGGGATAAATTCAAGATCTTGCGTACCGCGCAATCTGGGAACGCTGGCCATCAATTTTTGAGAGTAGGGATGCAAAGGTGCTTCAAAGAAATTTCCTGCATCGCTGACTTCTACAATTTGACCGGCATACATAACCGCCACGCGTTCGGCAAGTTCACTGGAAGTGGCGATGTCATGCGTAATCAAGATGAAGCTCACATCAAATTCTTGTTTGACGCGTTTTAGGAGATTGAAAATATTGGTTTGGGTGAGCACATCCAGGGCGGAGGTAGGTTCATCCAAGAGAACGACTTCGGGGGTAGTCACTAATGCCATGGCAATGGCCACACGCTGGCGCATACCGCCGCTCAATTCAAAAGCATAACGGTTCAAGAAATCTACGGGAACACCCACACGACGGAACATATCACTGGCATGAGATAAGGCGTTTTCTTTGGAGATTCCTGCGTGAATCATGAGTGGTTCGGCGACCTGATCACCAACTTTCAGAACCGGGTTCAAAGCATTCATGGCAGCCTGAGGCACCATAGACATACGTACCCATCTGACTTTCTTGCGGAATTCTTCATCTCCCATCCCCATTAATTCCATATCGCCTAAACGAACTTTCCCATCGTAGCGGTCAACGTTACGGGGAAGCAGCCGCAAAATGGCTCTGGCTAACGAGGTTTTACCACAACCAGATTCACCTAAAATCACGATGGCATCGTTATAGCCAAGATCAAAATCAACCTTGTCTACCGCCTGAACAACGCCTTGGGTGGTTTGAAAGTGAAGATTAAGATCTCGAATTTCGAGCAAGCTTTTTCCGTTTTCAGTTGCCATTGGATTACGCCTCCCTCAATCTGGGGTTGAAGACACGGTCTAATGAAAAGCCGAGCATGGCAAATGCCAGTCCGGTTAGGGCCAATAACGCAGCCGGTTCGAGCACCCAATAGTACAGGCCTCGGAATAATGCTCCATTATTGGATGCATCATTAATCACTTTGCCCCAGGTGGGAAGCACCGGATCACCCAGACCGAGCACGGCCAGAGCCGCTTCCAGGAAAACAAAGCCGGGAATGCCAGCTACCAGCGCGGGGATAATCACAGGAATGATGCGTGGGATGAGATACAAAAAGATGATGCGCATATCTGAGGCACCATAAGCCTTGGCAGCTTCGACATAGGTGGTTTCTTTGATCTGCAAGAAAATCGCCCGGTTTTGTTTAACCTGCCCGCCAAAAATACTCAGTAAGATTGTGACACCCAACATCAGCCAAATGCTGCGATTGTAAAACGTGCCAATCATGATCAGGATGGGCAAAAAGGGCAATACCAGATTGACTTCTGTAATTCTTTGGATGACTTCGTCAATCCAACCGCCATACCAAACACCAACGGCGGCGATTGCCATGCCAAGGATTGAAATACCCAAGGAGGCTACCAGCCCGAAAGAGAGCGCTATCGGAATTCCCCACAGCAAAGGGGTGAGCAAATCACGGCGCAGATGATCGGTGCCTGCCAAACCATGCACCATACCATACATCACCAGTTCAGCTTCGATGGTTGAGTCGGGTTCAAAAGTCAACCCTTCCAGGCGCATTTGATAGGTTCCCTTTTGAGGAACGGGTGGGTCGGAATCGGGAACTTTGAAAAGGCCAATTTCTGCAACTTCACCGCCTAACCGGCGCGTGAGCTTATCGTCTTGCGCAAATCGATAAGAGAGGGATCGATCCACTCCGATATCAGCAACCCGGATTTCAGTTCCATCGGGTGTAACCCACCGGATGGCAACAAACGGTTGTTTGGTATCAAAAGTGGTATCAAAATACAAAACCATTTCAGGATAGAATCGATCATACTCAAAATCAAATGTATAAGTGAGGGTGATGTCTGTGGTGCCATCCGAGTGTGGCTCAACCACCCGTTCCACTTTTGGACTATCAACACTGTTTATCACCTGCGTAACGGGCAGTTTCTCGGATGTGAAGAAATTCATCCAGGCTGGGGGTACAGCTTTAGGGTTGGTGTAAACCACGGCCTCGTCACCGCGCCACAAGGAGATGGCCTCATCATACGGAATGAAGATCATGGCCGATATCGCAGCAACGATCAACAGGAACAAGATCACCAACCCACCTACTGCTGCTGGATAACGAAGTATCTCTCGAAATGCATTTTTTAGTGCTTTCATTCGAAACTCCTAATTAAGATTAATTTCCTGAACTGCCCACTTTCACTCGAGGATCTACTAAAGCGTAGATAAAATCCAAGAAGAAGAAAGTGAGTGCGTACAAATAGGCGTAGATGACGGTGATCCCAACCACCACGGGCGTATCGTAAAGCCCGACAGCATGATAGTAGGCCTGTCCTAAACCTGGCCAGTTAAAAACGGTTTCGGTGATGATGGCACCACCCCAAAGGCCGATCAAAACAAAAGCAAATGCCGTAATGATATTGGGCAATGTGGGGCGCAAAATATATTTACGCTCTAGTTCTCGATCGGTGACGCCTTTCATCTTGGCCATTTCCACGTAATCTTCACTAGAGTAAATCAAGAAAAATGTGCGCCAACCGTAAATATTCAAGAATATTGAACTCAGCATCCAGGCAAACACAGGAAGGATCATATGCTTCAATAAACTAAGGATGTATCCAATTGTGGTTTCCGGCGGAGGTGCATCTACCATTCCACCAAAGGGCAGCCAGCGCAACATCGCGGCAAAGATCAAGATTAAAAAGATGCCATAGAACCAGGCCGGAACAGAGGATAAGGGAGAGAGACCAATTAACAATTTATCCATAAAACTGCCGTATTTTCTGGATAGCGCTAAGGCGATATATAGGCTCGAGAAGAACAACAACAAATTCGAGGCGCCGAAAAGCACCAGAGTTGGTGGCAGGCGTTCCAGAATAATCAAACGAACTTGTTTGGACCCCGTGTCACTGGTCATATTCAGAGAACGCCCCAAATCCAACGTTAGCGCATTTTTCAAATAGCGAAAACTACGGATAGCAAAAGGCTGATTTAGCCCAAGCCGATCTTCTTCAACGGCAATCATTTCAGAGGTCAGCTTACTTCTCGCCTCAGGTGTCAGGGTGTCATATGTGCGATTCATCTGAACTTGTAAGGTAATCCGTTCTCGGATTTGCCCCCGCATAATTTGATCCACAAAGCCACCCATGTTGGCAATCAGGATCGTTAAATAAACACCCACAACTACGGTCAGGAATAGTAAGACTAACCGGAAACCGATGTATTGCAATATTCTCAATGAGCCTGAAGATGATTTCTTTTTTGGGGTTGCTTCAGCGTTTACAAGCGGTTGAACTTCTGTGCTCATAAGAAACCTCCGAATTTATCAAAATAAAATAATAGCTGTATTTGTTAGAAAGTTTATTTAGCACGTGGCGCTAAGCAACAATAACTTCCACACTAACTTCCTAAGAAAATATATAAGTGACCTAATAAGGGGCAAGGAATTCACCTTGCCCCTTATCATTTATGATCTGTTCATGTGTCACAAAAATCTGTGGACATAAACTTCTTGTGTATCCGTTTACTCAGAAGTTACAAACTCGAAACTCGTGAAGGTCGGGATACTTACAACCTTGGAAACGACGACAACTTCCAACTTATTGGAGCCAGCAGTCAGAGCGCCGGTTTGTTCGGCGGTCAACGTAACCACGTAGTGACCGTCTTCAGCCAATTCGGCCAGGCCCTCACCTGCGAAAGTGCCGGTGGCATCAAACAACAGGTATTTGACCGTAGAGATATCGCTTGCGGGGTAAGCCTCATCCTTGAAGGTTACATATACATCAAAGGTAGCTTCCGCACCAATCGTCACGCGGGCAGCACCATCAACCTCGGCCGCAGCAATACGCGGCTCGGAGAAGACCGACCATTTGTTCGCGGGATCAGGATAGTTCTGGTAGCGAGTAAGAACCAAGGTCTTTTCAATCGGGAAGACTTTCTCCAGGAAGTAAGGACCAACGCCTACCCAGAAGTGACCATTAACCTGGTACCAATCCTTCAAGTTAGCATAGCGGGCCGCGGCATCATCTGCGGTCACGAAAGCGCCCATGGTCGGCGCAAAGGGGATGAAGTTTTCAGCAATGGCTTCATCCAATTTAGCTTTGAGGATTTCCAGGCTGGGGCCAGCGATAAAGCTGGTCTGCTCGACCTCACCCAGGTCAGCCTTGTCAGCGGAGTAAGCCAATTCGCCAGAAAGTTCAGCTTTGTTACCGATTGCCATCATGTGCCAGGCACCATCGCCATAGCCATAGTTGGGCCACCAGGTTGAGATACTGAGTTCAGCATCCAGAACATAGCCATCGGTATAGGTTTCAATGACCAACGGATCTTCAGAGACAATGCGGATGCCTTTGAGGGCGGACAAACGGGATTCAACGGTTCCAGCCTGAGCTTCATCGTACATCGGGCTATCTGCTTTACCCTGATCGAAGTACATGATCATAGCCATGACAAAGTCAGCCGCCGACATGGGGCTGCCATCGTGCCAGGTCATCTTAGAGAACATATCTTCTTCGTAGTAAACCGTGCTCTTGATCTTGGCGGTGGTGGTTTCAGTGAAGCGCTCACCAGCAGTGATAAAGACCTGGTTCACAGCATCCCAGTCAGACCAAGCGTCATCGGGGACAACGATTTCAGGAGCAAATTCGAGGGAGACCCAGTCATAGGTTACGCCGATGGGCAAACCTTCTTCGGCAACCAGTTCAGCGTGATCAACGCGCTGGGGCAGAGTCAGACCGGTGAAGGGATCGTAGAGCACGCCAGCATCGGCGGTCATGCGTTGCGGGGTGGCATCGTAGAACCAGTTGGAACCAGCTTGCGGGTTCCAGGGCTCAACGAACATGTCAGCCTGAACGAATTTCATCTCGCCGCCTTCATGGTCAACAAAGCGCAGGGTGTAGGGCAAGAGGGTGCCGGTCAGGCCAGCAGCCAGATCGGAGCTAACCGAAACATTGGGCGAGTAGGGCATGAAGCCAGCGCGGTCAACCAACCAGATGCGGTTCGACCAGTACAGGCCATATTCCATCGCCTTGGCCATCAGTTCGCTGCGTTCTGCAACGGTGGTGAAGGTGGAGTTAGCCAGAGCTTCGTATACTTCGTCAACTTCGGGGGGAACTTCGTAGTTTTGCCACAAGGTCGTGAAACCGTAGGCAGATTTGTTAGAAAGGAAGAATTGGAAATCACCAGCATCATCGCGGGAGATTACATTGCCAATCCAGCCACCGGTGTACAGGTGCCACAGGCCATCGGCCACATTACCACGCACCCACAACACAGAAGCCTCGGATGAGGTCTTGTATTGGCGGTCGGTGGTGAAGCCAATGCTCTCAAGTTGATTAGCAACATAGTCACCAATCTGGCGGCGCTCGTCTTCGGTACGGATCAAGAGGATGATGGTAACGGGCTCACCATTGTATTCCCACAAACCATCTGCATTCTTGGTAGCGCCCAGGGCTTCCATCTGTGCAGAAATAACGGTATTGGCCTTTTCGGGATCATAGGGATACTGGGATTCCAGTTGTTTGGCCTTGGCAGCGTTATTGGCGTAATCGGGGAAGATGGAGATCAGGGAGAACCACTTGGGGCGGGCCAAGCCAGCCATGATTTCCTGAGCGATATAATCGCGATCCAGCAGCCAGTTCATGGCTTCGCGAACTTCACGCACAGCAAAGGGGTTCAGACCGCCGGTGCTCTCTGTGAAGACCGGGCCGTAGGTGTTGAAGGTCAAGTCATTGTAAGAGGTAGCAACTTGCACGGTCGACAAACCAGCATCTACTGCGGTTTTGTAGGCTTCGCCATTGGAGCTTGACTGAGCGTAAACATCGATGTCACCAGCGATCAAGCGAGCAACAGCCGAGTCTGTTGAACCATCAGCCGAGAAGACCACACGATCCAACCATCCACCACTGCGGACGATCGGTTCGGGGGTGACTTCAACAACCACGGTTTCAATAATGGTCTCAGTCTTGGTTTCGCCCTCGACCACCACGGTTTCAACAATGGTTTCGGTCTTGGTTTCGCCTTCAACCACCACGGTCTCGACGACAACTTCGGGCTCAGAAGCCGCTGGTTGGCAGGCAGCCAAAGCCATGGCCGCAATCACCAACAAAGCGAGTACTAAAATAGTTTTTTTCATTTGTTCTTACTCCTCCAAGTAATTTATGAGTAGGTTTTTAGTGGAACAATACAACAAAGTTGAGAATTTTTTCTGCTAACTCCCAGGCACCACCTCCTTCCAAAGGGTACAAACGGGTATATGTTGATCTGTAGCCGGAAAGGCTATACGCTGGTAAAAAATCTGCTGGATTATAACACAAGACTTGCCTACGTTATTCACAGCCTTTACCATAATCCCAGGCTTCAATCGTACTTAACGCGCTCCCAAATGCCGGATCAATCATAACTCCACACAGATCGGGACGCGCTGCCACCAGTTTCAATCGTTGATAAAGCGGTATCGCGGGCAACTCATCTGCAAAAAGAACTTGCAACTGATTAACCGCTACTTGATATATATCATAATCTGGCAAAGCTGTCAGTGTTTGCAAGCATTGCTGGTCATATTCAGCCAGGCTAAAACCGCTGGCGTTACCGCCACCCCATCCATTTGGGTAGTCCGGATAGGGGCCAGGGATTTCACTACTCCGGTATAAACCACAGGATGGCTGGATGGAATATGCCCAGGCAAATTGTGCCAGATCAAACTGACGACCAAAAACCGGACCATCAGGGCCGGGACCCAAAAGTGTTTCCCAATCCTGGAGTTCTAGTTCAGCTGTGAGGCCACACTGCGCCAGAGATTCCACAATTTGCTGGGCTACCTGAGGCCGTTCGGCGTCTCCGGGGGCCAGGAAAATAAACTGAAAGGGCGTACCATCTGCAAAACCGGGAACACCTGCCGAAATCCGGGGGGTTGCAGGGTCCCCATCGTGGTCGATCCATCCTGCAAATTGCAACAATGCTGCCGCGGTTTCCGGATCATATTCATAGTGAGTAACATCCGGATTTCGCAATGGGTGCGTTACCGGGACAAAGGTATCGGGGATCAGCATTTCACCGGTATACAAAGTGTTCGCCAGCGCCTGCCGGTCGATACACATGGCAACGGCCTGGCGTACTTCTTTGCGATCAAAAAAGCTGGCGCGTTGCGGGTCGGCGGGATCGATGCCAAAAGTGATTTGTTCCCAGGCGGTGCCGGATTGAAGATAGGCCCGCAAATAGCCTTGTGTTTGCAGGGCCATCACACGGGAAAGCTGCGGATCAAGGGTGGCAGAGCGATCAACAAAATCGCATTCTCCGGCCAGCAGGGCATTCAGAGCCGCTTCGGGCGTTTCAGTAAACCGAAAAACCAAAAAATCGAAGTTCGGCAAACCTTCGGCAGCCCGAAAATAATTAGGGTTGCGGCTCAACGAAATATGATCTCCGGCCACCCACTCATCAATCACATAGGCTCCCCAGCCCAACGGCTTCCGGGTGGAAATTTCGGAAACCAACAAATCTTGAGGGCTGGTCGCACCCCAAATATGCTGTGGCAGCGGCGTGAAGAAGTGCATTTCGTAGACACTCTGGTAACCCGGAATGCCAACCCATTCGACGGTTTGTTCATCCAAGGCCTGATACGACTGGGTAAAACGGAGCAATTCGGAGGGCACGCTACCATATATTGCGCCCAAAACCTGATAGGAATAAACCGAATCACTGGCCGTCAACGCCGTGCCATCAGACCATTCGATACCCGGCAAAAGGCGAAAACGCGCCACCAGTTGATCCATCAAGACCGGTTCTTCACCCGTATAACTGACAGCGCAATCCAAACTGGTGCACTCGCTGGGGCGATAGGTCACACCTTCCGCTAATGCCACCCAATGGCCTTCATTATCCATCATCAAATCGCCAGGCTGCACCTCGACGGGCTGCAAATAAGCATCGCCATCAGCCAGAGATGGCAATTTTTCCAGAATCACGGGCTGGACTTCATAATTATAGATATCGAATGGCCCGTCATAAATGGCCTGCCGAATGCTTTGAGCGGCCGAGGTGGTATCGCCATAGAGAAATAAGGAAGCCGGTTCCGACCCCAGGCAAACCGTCAGAACGCGCGGGGGTAAGGATGTGGCTGTGGGAGTTACCTCGGGCACGTAAGATTTTGTCGGCGAAGCGGCACCTGGTGAAACCAAAACCTCTGAAACTGGCGCAGGTTCCTGTCCATTACAAGCTGTTAAGGTTCCGATAATCACAATGCTGAGAACAATGATAAATATTCGCATAAACAAACAAATTTCTACGACATTGCCATGGGTTTCAAGGCATAAACCGATTCTAGATTGTATTGATAAATCACCCGTACAGATATTTCACTGAACTCGTTCTGGAACTGAAAAGACCAACCTCCAAAATTAAATCTGGCTGGTTTTATGCGCGGAGTGGGTGCTTCCTGGCGAAGGGCCGCAGCTAACAACTCTTCGCGGGTATCTGAGGGAGGGATTTCGCGAGCAGTCCAATTTTTCAATGTGTGTCGTAAACTCAGATCCAACGTGTCATCGTGATGATTATGTGAACTCATAATTCACCTCACCAGGCTGTACTCCATCGGATTCAAGGTATTTTTTAAGGGCTTGGCGTCCATAAAACAAACGCGATTTTATAGTACCGACAGGGACATCCAGGATTTCAGAGATTTCTTGTAATGATAAATCATTGACATAATATAAAACGACCACCACACGCTGTTGCAAAGAAAGTGCGGCAACGGCTTTTTGAACATCCCTCCACTCTTCATCAATTTCAGCCACATAAGTGGGCAAGAGCTTCTTACTCCCCACTAACCATTCAGCAACATCTTCCAGAGGGCGCAGCCAACGTTTGTGACGTTTCATCCAAGTATAAGTCAAATTCGCCGTGGTTCGATACAACCAAGGCTCCAGAGGGCGATCGGGATCAATATGACGCGCAAAACGATGCATCCTCAAAAATACATCTTGCAACAAATCAGCAGCAATGCATTCATCACCTGTGATGCCTAACGCCGTGCGATAAACCAAGCGATTGTGGCGGTCATATAAATCACCTAAAGCGTTCAAATTTCCTTGCTGAAGCTGCAAAACTAGTTCTCGATCCGAATACACGGTGATCTACCTCGTTCAGTGACTACTTATATACTAACACAGGCGCGTTTTGGTTCATTGGCTCGCCACAATTTTCTAAATAGCCAATTTGCGTCAAAACATTTCCCCCGAATGCCCAATTTGTAGATATGAAAAGCGAACTTCTCCATTCCATAAAAATTCTATAAAAAAAAACCTTTTCCGTCAACGGTCTCTTTGTAACACGTTTGATGTTACAAAATTGCCAGCGGCGGTGAATGGTAGTTGCTCTAAAATTCAACATCTTCACTCCCAAAGCGGATTCGCACATAAGATTCGTAGCGCTCAAAATGAATCCCGCCATCTTCCACCGCGGCCATCACCGCGCAACCCGGTTCATGAATGTGGGTACAATTGCTAAACTGGCAATCCGCCACCAAATCACGAATTTCAGGGAAATAAGCATCCACTTCTTCCGGCTCAATATCCCAAAGCGCCAGCGCCTTTAAACCAGGGGTATCGGCTACATAGCCACCGCCCTCTAACCGAAACAACTCGCGCACAACAGTAGTGTGTTTCCCTTTCCCGGTAGATTCACTGACATTTCTGACGGCTAATCCCAATCCGGGTTGGATGGCATTTAACAGGCTAGATTTTCCCACCCCCGAGGGGCCCGCCAATACTGATACCTGGGAGGTCAGCCGTTTTTTCAGCTCTTTCAAACCCCGATTATTTTCCACGGATGTGTAAAGCACGGGATAATTCAGTTTTTCATAGTGCCCAAACCATTTTTTGGCTTGCCGCATCCCAATTAAATCAACTTTATTGAATGTAATCACGGCTGGAATACCGGCCTGCTCTGCCACAATCAAAAACCTATCCAGCATCCGCAAGCGCGGCTCCGGGTCTGCACAGGCAAAAACCAGTACCACCTGATCGGGATTAGCAATCAGAATCTGCTGGTATTCACCGCGCGGCGTAGGAGCCAGGCGCGAAAACATGTGTGTTCGCTCTTCGATTTCTTCAATCATGCCGCTGCCATCCGACAGCAGGGAAATTTTCACCCAATCCCCCACAGCAATAATATCCCCCAGGCGCGGGCCGCGCTTCAAACGCCCTCGCAACCGGCAGGTTACCGAACCACTTTCGGTTTCCACTTCATAAAATCCGGATTGCGAACGAATGATTAATCCGCTCAGTCGATCTTTTTCCGCCAGAAAGGCCTCCTAAAAAATAGTTCCAAGTCCAAGCCGTAAGTTCTCTTGACTTTCGTCTCACAACTCACGGCTCTACCACAGGTTCTTCGGGAACAGAAATCACGCCGACACTATCTTCCCAGGGCAGCAAATAAGTGCGCTGGCCTTCGAAATACTGCTGCACCATGCCGCGAAAGATCGGTGCAGCCACTTCGGAGCCTTCACCGGCATTTTCAGCAATCACCACGATGGCAATATCAGGTAGGTTTTCGCGGTTCTCGCGGGTGTATCCCGCAAACCAGGCGTGCGATTCACCCGAACCGGATTCCGCTGTGCCGGTTTTGCCCGCCATAGCATACGAATTACGGCTGTACGGCCCTAACACAAATTGAGCCGTTCCTCGGCGATTCTCCACCACAGAGATCATAGCATTTTGGATTACCGCCAGATTTTCAGGGCTGACGGGCAGCAGGCCTTTGTTGATGGGTGAAAACTCAAAAACCGGATCACTATCGGGAGAGGCGATCATCTCGATGAGTTGCGGCTGATAGATGGTGCCGCCGTTTCCAATTGCCGCGATGAATTGGGCCACTTGCAACGGAGTTACCAGCGTATCACCCTGGCCGATGGCGTTGTTGATGGCATCCACTTCGGTTTCAGGGGTGGGAATATTCCCGGCTTCTTCGTCTACGCCCACGATGCCNNGAAGTGATCCCAGGTCCAGTCGTAACGCGGGGAGAGGCCTTGAATTTCAGTGAAGGAATACTGGCAATCATAGGTGGATTGGGGCGTAAAGAGGCCACTCTCTAACCCGGCTGCCATGGTGATGATTTTGAACACCGACCCTAGCGGATACTGCCCTTGTGTTGCCCGGTTAAGCAACGGCTGGCTGCTGTAGGGATCGTAAATTTCATCGAGTTGGAAACTATAGTTGTAGTTATATGGCTCAAAAGCGTTCGGGTCAAAATCAGGCGAAGAAGCCATCGCAATCACCCGTCCGGTATCAACCTCCATGGCAACCACCGCGCCGCGATATTTCAGCATCATAGTTTCAGCCGCCTGCTGCATCCCCGAATCTAAAGTGGTATAGATTTCTTGGGATGGCTCTGCCGGAACATCGGCCAATTGGGTGACCACATCGCCGTTGGGATTGATGACATA
>DOTA01000397.1 GCA_003513015.1 Chloroflexota bacterium | reverse complement strand
CGGGAAACGAAGGTTTGCCCGGCATTTTGCCCCGCACTGAGCGTGGCGACCACGTTTTCGCTGAAATCTTGCGAGCTTTCGGGGTCTGGCAGGGTGACGCAGCCAGAGAGCAGGTATACAAGTAAAAATGTAAACAGGTAGACAGGAAGCTTGATCGTGCGGTTCCCTGTATACCTGTTTACTTGTCTACTACTTACTTTTCTCGCCCACATTTTGACGGAGGTAAGCTTCGATGAAGCCGTCGAGGTCGCCATCGAGCACGGCGGTGGTGTTGCCGGTTTCGTGGTCGGTGCGGTGATCTTTGACCATCTGATAAGGATGCAGCACATACGAGCGAATCTGGCTGCCCCACTCGGCTTTGGTGTATTCGCCGCGTAAATCGGCCAGTTTTTCGGCGTGCTCGCGCTCTTTGATTTCGAGCAAGCGGGCTTTGAGTACTTTCATGGCCATTTCGCGGTTTTGGGATTGCGAACGCTCGTTTTGGCAGGAGGCCACAATCCCGGTGGGGAGGTGCGTGATACGCACAGCGGTATCGTTTTTCTGCACATTTTGGCCGCCTGCCCCGCCGGATTTAAAGGTGTCGATCTTGATATCGTTGAGGTCAATGTCGATGTCGAAATCGTCATCCACTTCGGGCAGCACTTCTACCATCGCGAAAGAAGTGTGGCGGCGGTTGTTGGAATCGAAGGGGGAGAGGCGCACCAGCCGGTGCACGCCCTTTTCGGAGCGCAGGTAACCATAGGCGTAGCGTCCGCTCACGGAGACGGTCACGCTTTTGATACCGGCTTCTTCGCCGGGGGTAAAGTCGATGATTTCGGTTTCGTAACCGTGCTGTTCCATCCAGCGCAGGTACATGCGTTGCAGCATCTCGGCCCAATCTTGCGAGTCGGTGCCACCCGCCCCGGCATGGATGGCGAAGATGGCATCGCCGCGGTCGAATTCGCCGGAAAGCATGGCGTTGAACTCGCGCCGGTCGACTTCTTTTTCAATAGCCTCAGTTTCGGTTTCCAGATCGGCGCGAAAATCTTCGTCCTCCATTGCGGCCAGTTCGAGCGTGTCGTTCAGGCTCTGGGTGAGTTTGTTCCAGCCCGCGATGCGCTCGTTGAGCCGGGCCAGCCGCTTCATCACTTTTTGGGCGTTATCGGGGTTATCCCAAAATTCGGAGTCTTCAGATTGTTTTTGTAGTTCGCTTTGTTCCTTTTCGAGGGCAGCGAAGTCAAAGACGCACCAGAAGGTTTTGGATTTTGGCCTCGCTCTCGCGCAGGCGGTCGATTAAATCTTGCATAATTTTCTCCAGTTTTAGCGAGTGGTCGATATTTGATAAAGGGTTACACCCACCGACACCGCCAAATTCAGTGAGTCGATGGCTTTGCTCTGCGGAATGCTGATACTGCTACCCAGCTTGTGAAATGCTTCGGGCAGTCCAGCACTTTCGGGGCCAAAAATCACCCCAAAGGGGGCCGTGAAACTGGCCTGCGGCAGCGGGACTTCGCCATCGGTCATCAACGGGTACCAGTTGCGGGGGTATTTTTCCTGGTAAGCCGCGAAATCCGCAAAAGTGGCAAAGTTTAGTTGAAACAGGGCACCCATCGAGGCCCGCACCGTTTCGGGGTTGAAAATATCCGCCGCCGGTTCGATGATCGCCAAATCCTGAAAGCCGAAACCCAGCATGGTACGGAGGATGGTGCCCAAATTGCCCAGGCTGCCGGGGTTGACTAGCACCACATGATCGGTGGCGGGATTTAGGCCCGGCTCGATTTTTTGGAACACACCGATGGCGTAATCGTTTTCGCGGGCACCCAGGCGGTTTAAGGCATTTTCCTGAAATTCGAAAGTGATCCCGTTATTTTGGCAAGCCACCTGAATTTTAGCTACCCCGTTATTTTGCTCGCCTTTGGGGTGGGCCACCACCCCCAGGCAATCCTGCGGACGGTGCGCCAGCAATTCCAGGGTGGGAAAGACCCCGAAGGTGTAGCTGTACTCGAAATCTTTTTTGTAGCGTTTCAGGCGAATGTTCATACTTGAAAATTGATGTTTCATAGCACTCTGAGCAGCGAGCCAGGAACACTCTTCGACTTAGCTCAGTATGCTCCTGGCTCGCCGTCGAAGGGGCGACTGAGAATCCATACGAGTTAAACAAACACACGGATCAAGTGACGGGCGCAGAACGCGCCACAGTCACGCGACCCGCGTGCCTAAAAATCAACCAAAATCTGCTAAGATACCCTCGATGAAGGCTGAAGGGTTGAAGGGTTCTAAATCTTCGGCTTTTTCGCCCAATCCGGCGTATAAAATCGGCAGGCCGAGTTCTTTTTGGATGGCGAAGACCATGCCGCCGCGGGCAGATGAATCTAGCTTGGCCAGGATCACCCCCGTGACTTTGACCGCATGCTTGAATGCTTTGGCTTGGTTCAGGGCGTTTTGGCCGGTGTTTGCATCCATCACCAACCAGACGGCGTGCGGCGCGCCCGGTAGGGCTTTGCCGGTGACGCGGTAGACCTTTTTGAGTTCTTCCATTAGGTTGAAGCGCGTATGCAGCCGCCCGGCGGTGTCGATCATAATGATGTCGGCTTTGCGGGCCACGCCAGCCTGAACGGTGTCGTAGGCCACCGCGCCGGGATCGCCATCTTGCTGCCCGGCAATCACCGGGATGTTGAGGCGCTCGCCCCAAATTTGAAGTTGCTCGATGGCCGCGGCCCGGAAGGTGTCGGCCGCGCCGAAGATGATGCGTTGGCCATTTTTCTGATAGCGCTGTCCGAGTTTGGCCATGTTGGTGGTTTTGCCCGAGCCGTTCACGCCCACAATCAGGATCACGCTGGGGCTTTCGCTGAACCGGATTTCAGGTGGCACATCCAAGCGCGAGAGCAGTTCATCGTGAAGGGCCTCCCGCAGTTGGTCGGCATTGACCAACCCCTCGGCTTCGACGCGTTTTTTCAGGGAGGCAATCACGGCCTCGGTGGTTTCTACGCCCATATCCGATTGGATGAACATCTCTTCGAGATCATCCCAGGTTTCCTCATCGATTTCAGCCACACCCAATAGTACTGAAATCCGCCCAAAGGTGGATTTGCGGGTGCGGGCCAAGCCATTTTTCCATTTATTTAAGACAGTTTCTTTTGGTTCGGTCATAGCGGGCTGATTATAACTTAAGAAGCAAAAACTGAGCTTTTACCAAAAGCGGTTCCATTGTTATTAATGGGCAACTTATCTAAACCCAAAATACACCAAAACCACGAAGGAAAAGCTTGGAAAAATTGCCTTTTTATTTACTTTGAGTACTTTGTGCTCTTTGTATTTCGGTTTTTTCCCATAGACTTTGGAAGAACCCCAAAACTCAGTTTATTATACATGATTTCTTATATCTGCTGCTCTTCTTGTAAGAAGTTTTTGAGTTTTTCCACTGAGAGATTCCCACCGCTCATCACCAGGGCGACTTTGCGGCCGGCCAGGCGTTTTTTGAGATGCAAGGCGGCCGCCAGGGGCGCGGCCCCCGCACCTTCGGCTAAATTATGGGTATGTTCCAGCAAGGTGACAATCGCTTTTTTGATCTCGGAATCATCTACCAATACGAAATCATCCAGGTAGCGGCCCATGATGCGCTGGGTGTTCTCGAAGGGCACACGTGTGGCAATGCCCTCGGCGAAGGTATGCATTTCGGCGCTGACCAGCTTGCCCGATTTCCAACTGCGCTGCATAGCTGGGGCTTGCGCCGATTGCACGCCGATCACTTTGATATCAGGGTTGATGCTTTTGGCGACGATACTGGTAGCGCAAACGCCGCTGCCCGCGCCCACCGGGACGATAATTACATCCACATCGGGCAGATCCTCCAAAATTTCCAGGGCGTAGGTCCCCACCCCGTGGATCAGCACTTCATCTGTGGGACCCACGAACATCCCGCCGCGTTGCGCGGCGATCTCCATGATCCACTCGCGGGCGGTATCGAAGTCATCCCCGTGAAAAATTACCTCCGCACCCAACGCCCGCATCGCGGCTACTTTGCCGGGGTTGGCGCCCTCAGGCACGGCGATGGTGGCCCGGATGCCGTGTGCCCGTGCCGCGTAGGCGATGCTTTGTCCATGGTTGCCGGTGGAGGCGGTGAATAATCCACCGGCGCGCTGTTCAGGGGTCAAACTCGCGGCCAGAACCAATCCGCCGCGCACTTTAAAGGCACCTACCGGCTGGTGATTTTCATGCTTGATATACACTTCTGCGCCCACCAGTTCGCTCAGGGTGGGGTAGTGATGGAGCGGAGTGGGGCGTAGGTAACGGTAGACGATTTTGCGGGCGGCAATCACATCGTGCAGGGTGGGTAGATCGGTCATAAGGGATCCTTTCAATCGATATGGCTCTATTCTACTCGAAGTAGCGAAAGCTGAGTCGTGAGTCACGCCCAAACTCTCCGCTCAACGCACTTGCAACTTGCCCCCTGCCCCCTTATAATACTGACCATGTCCGATTTGAAACTCACCCACCTCGATGAAACTGGCCGCGCCCGCATGGTCAACGTTGGTCACAAGCCCATCACCGAGCGCGTAGCTGTGGCCCGTGGCGAAGTCCACATGCGGCCCGAAACCCTGGTGCTGATCCAGCAAGGTGCGCTCAAAAAAGGCGATGTGTTCAGCGTGGCCCAAATTGCAGGTGTGATGGCCGCCAAACGTACCGCCGAACTGATCCCCCTCTGTCATCCTCTGCCGCTCAGCCAGATTTTAGTTGAAATCGAACCTAACCCAGCCTTGCCCGGCCTCGAAATCAGCGCTACGGTACGCACCACAGCCCAAACCGGCGTTGAAATGGAAGCCCTCACCGCCGTCAGTGTGGCGGCACTCACCGTCTATGATATGGCCAAAGCCGCCGAAAAAACCATGCACATTCAAAACATCCGACTGGTTGAAAAGCACGGCGGCCAAAGCGGCGACGTGATTAACGAGGCTTGAAAACCAGGGATGAACGGCGATGAACGGGATTATTTGCGAATATCGATCACCGTTTATCTCT
>DOTA01000187.1 GCA_003513015.1 Chloroflexota bacterium | reverse complement strand
AGGAGCGGATCATGGTCGCGACCATGATCCGCTCCTATGCCCGCAAACGCCGTCAGTGGTGATCCCATGATGAACAAAATCGAGATCAAAAACCTGAATTTGCGATATTCTGATGGCACGGAATCCCTCCGAAATATCAGCATCGGGATCCCGCAAAATAAAATCACCGTGTTATTTGGACCCGCAGGCGGCGGGAAATCCAGCCTACTCCGGGTTTTGAACCGTCTCAATGATTTAGCCGATGTTACCTTGCTGGATGGAGAAGTGCTCCTGGATGGGGAGAATATCCTCACCCCTAAAACGGATGTGATCCAACTACGCCGCCGGGTTGGCATGGTTTTCGCCCGTCCGGTGGTGCTGCCCATGAGCATCCGCCAAAACCTGACCTATGGGCTGGAAGTTGCCGGAATACGCAATAAAGTGCAATTGAATGAGGCCGTTGAGCGCAGCCTGCAACAGGCCGCCCTTTGGGATGAAGTCAAAGACCGGTTGGATGATCCCGCGGGAGCAATTTCAGGCGGTCAGCAGCAGCGCCTGTGCCTGGCTCGCGTTTTGGCCCTGGAGCCAGAGGTGATTTTGCTGGACGAGCCCACCTCTGGGCTGGATCCGATCTCCACCGGAAAAGTGGAGGAATCCCTACAAGCGCTAAAAACCCAATATACCGTGATCCTGGTTCCCCATTCGGTGCAACAAGCCGCCCGCACGGCTGATCATGCCGCCTTTTTCTTGCAAGGTGAATTAGTAGAATTCGCCCCGGGTAAAGACATCTTCACCACACCCCACGATCAGCGCACGGCTGATTATGTAGAGGGCCGCTTCGGATAACCCGCATGTCTGAGAAAATTTTGGTTGTTGAAGACGAACCCACTTTACTGGAAACCCTGATCTACAATATCAAGCGCGAAGGCTATCAGGTTGAGGGCGTTTCAGATGGCTCTGCTGCGATCAAAGTTGCGCGCCAACTGCGCCCGGATTTGATCGTACTGGACATTATGCTGCCGGGGATGGATGGCATGGAAATCACCCGTATTTTGCGCCAGGAGATGAGCGTCCCGATCCTGATGTTGACTGCCCGAGATGGCGAAATCGACCGTGTGCTGGGGTTGGAAATCGGCGCTGACGATTACCTGACCAAGCCCTTTTCAATGCGGGAATTACAGGCCCGCGTCAAAGCGCTGCTAAGACGAGTGCGCATCGAAAGCGAAAAAACCGAACGCCCGCCTGATCTCAAAGCCGGACAACTCCAATTCGACAATCTAACCATAAACCCTACGCGCCTGGAAGTCACGCTGGATAATACGGTATTAGCGCTCAAACCCAAGGAATATGAATTGTTAATGTATCTGGCGCGGCACCGTGGGCAGGTTGTTTCGCGTGATCAGATCTTGGAGCGCGTCTGGGGCTGGGATTTTGGTGGAGGCAGCCGCACGGTGGATGTGCATGTGCGCTGGCTGCGCGAAAAGATCGAAGCCGATCCGGCTAATCCGACCCGCATCATCACCGTCCGCGGCGTGGGATATCGTTTCGAGGGTTAGTATCCTCCAAAAAGGAAGTTTATTCGTATGTTTCGCAGTATTCGTTGGCGAATTGCCATCCCCTATATTTCTCTCACCCTGTTGATTATGCTGATCCTGGGGATCACCGTATCTTATTTTGTGCGGCAGGCCCAACTCTCTGATCTCGAAGAATCATTAACAGCGCAAGCACGGCTGATCAGCGATACACTCTCCCTGGAAATCGAGCAGGGTCTGGTTACCTCTGCGGAATTGGATGCCCTGGCCAAACACTGGAGCGAGTTGCTGAATGCCCGCATTACCCTGATTGACCTCGATGGCGTCGTTGTGGGAGAATCCCACGAGGATCGCGCCGTGATGGATAATCACATCAACCGCCCTGAAGTGCAAGAAGCGCTCCATGATGGCCTGGGCGTGCGCATTCGGCGCAGCCCGACTCTGGGATACGAGTTAATGTATGTGGCTGTTCCGGTTGAAGCCAATGGCGAGCTTCAAGGGGTTGCCCGCGTGGCACTGCCCTTGGAACGCGTCGATGCCAACATTTCGCAGCTAGAGCGCACGATCTTTGGGGTTACCATTTTAGCGATGGTGCTGACCACAATTTTATCGATCTTTATCGCTAACCGCACCACGCGTCCGCTACTAGAGTTGACCGAAACCGCGCTAAAAATGACGGAAGGCCGCACCCCACCGCCAGCCCCTTCACCCAGCTATGACGAGGTAGCCCAACTCAGTCATGCCTTCCACGCTCTGGTAAATCAACTGCGTCGGCAAATTCACGCCCTTGAATCTGAGCAAGGCAAATTAGCCGCCGTCCTCACCGAAATGACGGACGGCGTGATCATTGCTGATAATCAGGGGCATGTGGAAATGATCAACCCCGCGGCTGCTAACCTTTTTGAAATCGAAATCAGCGATGCCCAAGGGCATTCCCTGGCCGAAGTGCTGCGCCAACACCAACTGGTGGAATTGTGGCAGCAATGCCAGCAAAGCGGTGACGAGCAAGCCATCATGATAGAATTGCTCCATCAACAGCGTTTCATCCAAAGTATCGTAATTTCCCTGGGCGAAGCGCTCCCCGGCAATTATTTGCTGCTCTTCCAAGATTTGACCCGCATGCGCCGCCTGGAAACCATCCGGCGGGATTTCATCAGCAATGTGTCACACGAATTGCGTACCCCATTAGCCTCGATCAAGGCCCTCACCCAAACTTTGCAGGATGGTGCTTTGGATGATCCTCCGGCGGCCCAACGCTTTTTGGAGCGCATGGATACTGAGGTGGATGCTCTGACCCAAATGGTTTCTGAGCTTTTAGAGTTAACCCGCATCGAATCTGGGCAAGTGCCATTGGAATTTGATCCCACCGCGCCGCAAAATCTGATCGAAGCCGCGGTGGAGCGCCTGGGCGTGCAGGCGGAACGTGCTGGCCTAAGATTACACACCGCTTACCCGGAGCGTCTCCCAGAAATCTTCGCCGATGCTACGCGTTTAGGGCAGGCCTTGGTGAACCTGCTGCACAATGCCATCAAATTCACGCCCGAAGGTGGCGAAGTGACCATCTCGGCCCGACAAAATGGGGGTGTGGTTGAATTTTCGGTGAAAGATACGGGCATTGGCATCCCCGCGAATGATTTGCCGCGTATTTTTGAACGCTTTTACAAAGCCGACCGCGCCCGTTCAGGGGGTGGTACCGGTCTGGGGCTGGCAATTGCCCGGCATTTGGTGGAAGCACACGGGGGCCGGATTTGGGTCGAGAGCATCGAGGGGCGCGGCAGCACCTTCTATTTCACCATTCCAATTGTGATGTAGATCAAAGTTGCAAGTGTAATCTTAAAGAGCTCCGATAATCGAATATTGGGGCTCTTTTACGATGGGATATAATCTAATCAGGCATAAAAATAACTGCCTACAGGAGTGTCACCATGTCAAAAAACAAAGTGTTACTTGCTACGCTGGGTGGCTTCGCAACGGCCGCAGTTGCTGCCACCCTCACCTATATTCTCGCTGTCCGGCCCTGGCATTTGCGTTGGGGCGCCAGCGACGCCGAGGTTGATCTATCGCTGCCCGGCGATGATCTCGTACCCGAGGCAAAATTAAAAGCTACTCACGCCATCAGCATCCAGGCCAGCCCGACGAAAATCTGGCCCTGGCTGGTACAGATCGGGCAGGGGCGCGGCGGCTTTTACAGCTACGACTGGCTCGAAAATTCAATGGGCCTGGATATTCACACGGTTAACGAGATCAACCCCGAATTCCAGAATTTAAAGGTCGGGGATGTGATCCCCCTCGCCCCGGATGGATTCGGGATCCCGGTGGCGATTCTGGAATCCGAAAAATCTCTCGTACTTCACGGGGACACCCGTCTCCCTGGCCCGGGGAAAGCTCCCGAAATGAAAGAGGGCGACCATCTAGCCACGGTTTGGGGCTTTCACCTGTTCCCGCAAGCAGATGGCAACACCCGCCGGGTCGAACGCATCTTCATCGACTGGAACGAAACCCCGGTTAACAACTTCTTCTATCGCGTTTTTCTGGAGCCGGGTTCCTTCATCATGGAACAGAAAATGTTGTGCGGGATCAAGGAACGCGCAGAGAACTCGGCTGCTTAACCCGTTATCCGTTCTGCTTCAATCCCAGAGGCAGGCAAACCATCCTTTCTGTCAGAAGAAACAGTGATAAAACGCGGTTCCTTAGTTAAATTTCGGGAGGGCTGCTGCTCAATGAGATTGCCTGCCTCCTGGCGTGATCGGTTATCTCAGCGGCGGCGCACTCTTTTGGCTGGTGCTATTCCCATTAAGTTTCGCTTTTTTGAGAGAGAAAAATGAGTAAACGAAAACAACTCGCCCTCGGCGCTGTGAGCGGCACAGCCGCCATTTTGGGCTGGCAAAGCTACCGCCAATATCAACGTGACCGGCAAGCGGCCCTGGCCCGCATTGCCGCTCACAGCCGTACCGCTGAAACACGCCTGGGATCGATTGTTTATGGTAAACGGGGTGAAGGGCCGCCCGTGTTGGTGATTCACGGGGCCGGCGGCGGATTCGATCAGGCCTTACACGTGGCCGAGGGGCTGGCCGAGGGCTTTGAGTGGATCGCACCCTCACGCTTTGGCTATTTGGGCACGCCTCTGCCTGAAGACGGCTCCCCCGCGGCCCAAGCCAATGCTCACGCCGCCCTGTTGGACTTTCTGGGAATCGAGCGCGCCGCGGTGATTGGCATGTCAGCCGGGGGGCCATCGGCGCTGCAATTTGCCCTGCGCTACCCCGAGCGCTGCACTGGGCTGGTGATGATGGCCGGGGTCAGCCAGGGGATGCTGGCTGTTTCGCCCAACCTGGAAGTGATCGAAAAACTCGTCAACTGGCTATACGCAAGCGACTATCTCACCTGGCTGGGTCTGCAACTCGCCATTCACCGTTTGGTGCCCTCGCTAGGGGTTCCGCTCAGCGTGACACGCAGCCTGAGCGCGGCAGATAAAGCCTGGCTGCGCACCCTGCTGGAATACGCCCTGCCCATTCGAGAGCGCACCGTGGGATTAATCCACGATTATGTGACCGTGCTGAGTTTGGAGGTGCTGCCATTAGCGCAAATCCGGGTGCCCACGCTGATCGTGCACGCCCGCGATGATGGGCTGGTTTCGCTTAAACACGCTCAATTCTGCGTCGAAAATATCCCCCAGGCTCAAATGCTGGAACTTCCTCGCGGCGGGCACTTATTTTTGGGTCAACGGGCGCCAATCCGGGCGGTGGTGGAGCCGTTTTTGAGAGCGGCGAGTCACCAGTCGTAAGTTGTGAGTGTTCACGCCTCACAACTTACTCTCCCCAGTGAGACAAATCCAGATAACGAGGTATGGTTTGAGCGGATTGACCTAAAAATAAGATTTGCGTTTCCGCACTGAGAGCAGATTGGCAAATTTCAAGGGAAGGGGTTTCACTGTACCAGCCCGGCCAATGGGCAACCGCCAGCTTGGCCGTATCCAGGTTGACGTGTGTGGGGATGATCAGGCGCGGTTGCAATTGCAACCGCGCCTGATCAT
>DOTA01000405.1 GCA_003513015.1 Chloroflexota bacterium | reverse complement strand
CCGCTTTGTGTACCTGCCCGCCAGTTTACCTGCCATTCTCACGGCGCTGCGCCAATCTGTAGGGACGGCAGTGGCGGTGTTGTATATCGCCGAGTTGTTCGCCACACAAAAAGGGCTGGGCTACTATATTTATTTCAAAGGCAGTACGCTTTTTGATTACCCAGCCATGTACGCGGGGATTCTAGCGATGAGCCTGTTAGGTTTAGGGTTATATTTCAGTGTGGATTGGCTGGAAAAGCGATTATGCCCCTGGATGTTTGTGAGCTGAACCGGGGTTAGGAGTTAGGGGTTAGGGGATGTGTTAGCGGATCAACGAATCGATGATTAATCCTAGGGCGAAGGTGAGGGCATAGAGCAGTTCCAATTGCCCGGTGCCAGCCAGAGTTTTATTGAGGGCTTTNNAATAGGTTCCCGCCACGGCAGCCAACCCAAAGAAGATGAAGACGAAAAGATCCCCCAGACCGTGGTATCCTAACGGGAACGGGCCTCCGGTGTAGGCAACTGCTGAGAGAATGGCTGCCAACCCCAGGGCCAGAATTGGCCAGCTACCCACAAAAGTCAGGTATAAACCCAAAAGAGCAGAAATCCCAAAGACCAGCAACATTCCGCGCTTAACCTGTCCCGGAGTCAGTAAGCCAGCCTGGGTAACGCGCAACGGGCCGTGGCGTTCCCCCTGATCTGCACCTTTTTCATAATCGAAAACATCATTCGCCAGATTCGAGCCGATTTGCAACAAAAGCGCCGCCAGCAAGCAGGCCAACGCCGGACCGAGATGGAAACTGCCATCGAAATAAGCCAGCGCCGAACCAACGATCACGGGAGCCGCCGCAGCCGGAAGGGTTTTGGGGCGACTGGCGAGCAACCAGGTTTGCGCGCGGGTAGGAGAGTTTTCAGGCATGCCGGGCATTATACCGCGCGATCAAAAATCTCATTCTGATCTCAACTAAACTTGATATAATCGCTCCAGAATTAAACTTTATCCGGAATATTTGAAAGGACCCTGAGTGACCAAGCTATGCTTGGGTAGTTGAAGTGTGTATCCTTCGACAAGCTCAGGATGATATTTCCAATAACGTTACAAACAGAAACCTTTTGTTGAGATTTTGCGTTGTAGTTTCTGAAAGGATTGCAACCATCTTTATGAAACGACTTTTTTCGATCTTGCTAGTGCTCTCGGCCTTATGGCTCTTCTCGCCTAGCGCAGCGCAGGCTGCTGATACGCCCGGCGGAGAGGCGAAGGTGCTTTGCCTGCCCGGCAACTACACTTTCACCGCTACCGATTGCATCCCCAGCGGGCCATCGGCCTATCAGGCTGAAATGGCCGAAAATGGCATCAGTTTGCCACAGCCACCCATCCCAGCGGTAAAACCTGATTTTGATCTGACCTATGTGGATTATCAGTATGGTTATGTGCGCACCGATAATGCACCAGTTTACGGCTCGGTGGAAGATGCTATCCAAAACAATAAAAACAAAGCCATCCGGCGCGTAAGCGGATCGTTTGTGTATATCTCGTACACGGATTCCGCGGTGGAGAATGAAAAACGCGTCTACATGGTTGCGCCCGGCGAATGGATGACCGCCAATGATGTTTCCCGCGTGACGGCTCCGGTCTTCCAAGGGATCCAATTCTCCGCAACACCGCAGAACACGGTTGGCTGGGTGCTGACTTATCTCAGCCCGAATGGGGTTGTGGAAACCAAGCGCACCCCGGGCTACGACACCGAAGATTACACCGGGCACATCTTGCAAAATCATGATCTGGTATGGGTGTATGGCACCGCCGAAGCCAATGGCATGGAATGGTACCAACTCTCCCCGGATGAGTGGGTGCCCGATAAAGTTATTGCGCGCGTCATCCCCAATACCACCCCGCCCGAAGGTGTCACCGGCAACCGCTGGATTGAAATCAACCTCTACGAACAGACCATCGCCGTTTATGATAACTACCAACTGGTATTCGCAACCCTAGTCGCCACCGGGTTGGAACCCCTTTATACGCGCCCCGGTCTGTTCCCAATTTATCAAAAACTAGATTCCACCCCCATGCGCGGTTCCTTCGAATCGGATGGCTCGGATGCCTACTACCTCGAAGATGTGCCCTGGACGATGTATTTCGATAACGCCCGCGCCCTGCACGGCGCTTATTGGCGCGCCAACCTGGGATTTCCCCAATCGCATGGCTGTGTCAACATGTCGATTGGCGATGCCCGTTGGCTCTTCGATTGGGCCAAAGAAGGCGATTTCGTTTACGTTTGGGATCCCTCCGGCAAAACCCCCACGGACTCAGAGGCCTATGGCGAGGGGGGAGCCTAGGAATTTTCACCCGTAACTATGGTAAACCAAGCGTGGTGACAGCATTTTTTCTTCATCACTTACAAATCCAGTACCAGGAAAACAAAAGACCCCGGCAGCATTCCGGGGTCTTTTGTTTTCTCTTGTGGGGAAAGATTACTGCTTGCGCTTGAAATACACATCCACGTAAACAGCTAAAACCAGAACGATACCTTTGAGCAGATATTGCCAGGCCGGTTGGACGTTCATCATCTGGAGTCCACTGGTGAGGCTGGACATGATCAGGGCACCAATCAGCGCTCCGAAAACGGTACCTACCCCACCCAAGGGAGAAGTGCCACCCAAAATGGCAGCGGCAATGGCATCAAGCTCGTAGCCCTCCCCGGCTGCGATCGTACCATATCCCACGTAGGAGGCCAACACAACGCCAGCGACACCACACAGGAAACCCATCAAAACGAAAATCGAGAAGATATTTTTGCGGATATTGATGCCCGAAAGTCGCGCTGCCTCGCGATTCCCACCAATGGCGTAGGCATAACGGCCAAATTTTGTATTGTTGGAAACATACGACATGGTGATCGCGGCAACCGCTAGCAATAGAACCGGCGCTTGAATGCCACGATATTGGTTCACGATGAAAACGTAGGCGAGCACCAGAGCCGATAAAAATCCGGTTGAGAGCAAATCCATATAGATGCTGGCTAACTCAAATCCGTATTCTTGTTTTCTTTTGCGGGTACGGAACATATTGAAGAACAGAAGTAGGACAACTAAAATTCCAATGATCCAACCGGCAATGGGTGGCAAATATCCTTGCGCAATATCACTTAAATAGGGCTGGTTTGCAGCAATCGTTTTACCTGCAGTAACAATCAAAATGCCGCCGCGCATGATAAATAAGCCGCCCAGGGTGACGATAAATGCGGGAATTTGCAAGTAAGCAATGATGTAACCTTGCAAAACACCAAATAAGGTTCCCACCAATAAACCAAATAGAACCGAAAGCAGTGCTGAAAGGAAAGGCTGATCGGGCATGATGTCATACCAGACGTACCACTGCAGGTAGGCAACTACCACCGAAACAAAACCGGCGGCTTTACCCACCGAAAGATCGATGTTGCCGGTTACGATCACCAGAACCATACCGATTGCCAGGAAGGAGGTGACCGTCATCTGCCGGAAAAGGTTCGAAAAGTTTTGCGCGCTCAGGTAGGTGCCACCTGTCATGATCGAAAATAGAATCCAAATACCGATCATCGCCAAAATAATGGTATAGGTTTGAATGTTTTTGCGAAACTGCCTGACAATTTCTGAAAATAAGTTCATTTTGGTTCTCCTAACAAATTATCTGTGTAGATGAGGATTAATCTTTCAAGGGTGGCCTTCAGTCAGGCAATACCTGTGGCCAGCGCCATTATTTTTTCTTGGGTCGCCTCAGCAATATCTAACGTGCCTTGAGAGCTTCCCTCGTGCATAACCATCACGCGATCGCTCATCCCCAAGACTTCCTCTAAATCACTAGAGGTCATGATGATTGATACACCTTGCTCAGCAAGCTCATTCATGAGCTTGTAAATTTCAAATTTAGCGCCCACATCAACCCCGCGAGTCGGATCGTCCATCATCAGAACCTTGGGGTTTGACATCAGCCATTTGGCAATGACCACCTTTTGCTGGTTGCCACCCGATAAGGAGTCACATGGGATTTCCAGATTGGGGGCTTTGATGGCCAAGTCTTTGGCATGTTCCATGCAGGCATTCAGTTCAGCGTGGCGGTCAATGCGCATAAAAGAAGCGAATTGATCCAGATTAGGCAAGGAAATATTTCTGCGGATGGTTTGGATCAACACCAAACCCTGACCCTTGCGATCTTCCGGAACCAGACTCAGGCCATCCTGGATGGCTGTCCGTCCATCCCGGGCTGTCAAGGTCTTACCTTCCAGTGTTATCTTGCCATTCGTGATTTTCCCGTACTCACCAAAAAGGGTCATGACTAATTCGGTCCGTCCCGACCCCATCAATCCAGCAATCCCCAGGATTTCACCGCGCCGCAGATCAAAATTCACGCCATTAAGAACTTTCCGGCCAGCTTTATTTGGGTCTTCAGCTTGAAGGTTCTTAACTTCGAAAATCACATCACCCGGTTTTCGGCTGCCTTCGGGGAAGCGTTCTTTCATTTCGCGGCCAACCATATGACTCACCAGTTTCTCAACATTGAGTTCTTCGGTTGGCTGGGTGGTGATTACTTTGCCATCTCTCAAGACTGTGATGGTATCTGTTATTCGAAAGAGTTCGTCTAACTTGTGAGTAATATAAATGCAAGTCACCCCATGGTTCTTCAAAGTTCGAATAATTTCCATTAATTTGTCGGTTTCTGCCTCGCTCAGAGCACTGGTAGGCTCATCCAAGATGAGGACTCTGGCATTTTCAGAAAGCGCCTTGGCAATCTCAACCATCTGCATTTTTCCCACTCCGAGATGTCTGACAATCGCTTGGGGTTCAACATCGAGACCATATCTCGATAAAATATTTTGTGTATCAGCATAGAGCTTATTCCAGTTGATCGCCCCACGTTCAGCAGGTTCCTTGCCGAGATACACATTCTCTCCCACCGTCATACTGGGAACCAAAGTCAATTCTTGATAAACGATGGCGATGCCTTGCTCCATCGCTTGGTGGATAGCGCGCTCTTCAAATTTAAGCTCTTCACCATCGTAGATGATCCGTCCATTATAGGTTCCATAGCGGTAAACACCCGAGAGGATTTTCATCAAAGTTGATTTTCCAGCCCCATTTTCACCGCACAACCCATGGATCTCACCGCGTTTAACCTGCATGGAAACCTGGTCCAAAGCAATCACGCCAGGGAATTCCTTTGTAACGTTTTGAATATCAAGGATAATTTCGTCGCTCACAAAATGCTCCTAAAAACAGATTCGGGGCTTCTATTGAGGTATTCCAAAAGACATAATCCCGGCTCCCAGAAATTCTAGGAGCCGGGACTATTATACAACAACTACAGTTTAGGGCCTTGCGGGCCGATCAGCTTCAGGAACGTCACGATAGACATCATCGTAACTCTGGAATCCGCTCTTCACAACCAAATCGAATACGTTATCCTTATTTACCTGGAAAACATCCAGGAACAAGCAATCCACGTTACCCTGCAAAGTATCATCCAAAGTCAGCTCGGAGAGGGTATAGCTGGTCAACTTAAGATCGCCTTTTCCGGTGATGAGTTGATCAGCTAAGTCCACAGCCAGCGGGCCGAGGTTGCGAATATCTTTGAGGATCGAGACGGTCAATTCGCCTTTAACAATGCTGTTACAGCCATCGGCGGTGGCATCCTGTCCAGAGATCGGCACAACGCCAGCCAAACCTTGGGCTTTCATGGCCGTTAGGGCACCTAAGGCAGTACCATCATTGGAAGCCACAACACCATCAACATCATTACCAATCTGTGTGAGGATGTTCTCCATCAATTTGAGCGCATTGGCAGCATCCCAGTTGTCAACCCATTGGTCAGCAACGATTTCAGCCTTGCCAGCCGCAACGTAAGGATCAACGATCATATCTTGACCTTGGCGGAACAGGATCGCGTTGTTGTCGGTCGGGCTACCGCCCAACTTCACAATCCGGGCTGGACCATTGGCAGCCACATCCCAGTTATCCATATCGAGGGCACCCATCACACCCAATGCCTGTTGCCGGCCTACCTCTACGTTATTAAAGGATAGGTACGCGGCAATCTTGTCGGTTTTGATCAGGCGATCGTAAGCAATCACAAACACACCGGCATCTGCGGCCTTATCAACGGAGGTCACAATGGCATCGCCATCTTCTGCGATAACAATCAAGGCCTTTACGCCCTGGGCAACCATATTGTCGATCTGGTCATTTTGCAGTTTGACATCGTGATTCGCTTCTTGGCTTAAAACCTCATAGCCTTTATCCTCCAGCAATCCGCGCATGAGAATTTCTTCATTCTTCCAGCGCTCAGTCGCGAAATCAGAAAATGATAGGCCTACTTTAATTTTATCTCCACCACCCGATGAACAGGCGGCCAAACCAATTATCATACCTAGCAAAGCCAGGACGATAACTAAACCCAAAATGGAACGCTTCATCTTGATACATCTCCTTGTTAACATTGCTTATAGTGGAATTTTTTTATTTTGCCAAACAATTATATTTTTCTATACCCGTGGACCTCCTTTCCAGAAATAGCCTTATGAACAAGCCCCAATAATTAGTATTATTAATTTACTAAATAAAAGTATATATGATGAAAAGAGCGCTGTCAAGACAAGTTTATGGTATTTTTACACAAAATAAATGAGATTAATAAAGCTTGACAAAGCCACATTCAACCATTACACTAAAATTTAGTTGTCGACAAGAACTAATTAAGGCAGCGCTTATCCAAAGGCTATGTCCAAACAATCATCGGTTGATCACACGACCATGCGCGAGATGAATCTCGCTTTGGTGCTCAATACACTTCGCCAACATAAGGTGATTTCGCGCGCCGAAATCGCTCGCTTAACCGGTCTCCAGAAAGCAACCGTGTCTAGCCTGATCAAGGAACTCTTAGCCAAAAACTATGTGATGGAATTGGGGATCGATTCTTCATCGAATCAAGTAGGGCGACCATCCAACAAATTAGGGTTGAATCCGGATGCCGGGTGTATCATCGGTGCCGAAATTGGCGTCGATTTTATCAACGTAATTGCGACTGACTTTGCTGCTAACATTTGCCGGGAACATCAAGAAAGCACGATCGGGTTGATGGCAAATCAAGATGCTATTTTGAATCGGGCTACTGATATTATTCAAGACTTCCAAATGGCAATTTCCCAACAAAATCACCCCATTTTTGGGATCGGCTTGGGCCTTCCCGGGCTTGTCAATGCTCACACCGGCACATTATTATTTGCACCTAACTTAGGCTGGCGCGATGTGCCAATTGGCGAATGGATGGAAAACCACTTTCACTTACCTGTATATGTTGACAATGAAGCCAACCTTGCGGCCTTAGGGGAAACTTATTTTGGGGCAGGGCAGGATTATGACTTCATCCTCTACATCGTTTCTGGGATTGGTTTAGGTGGCGGGGTTGTTTTAAACGGACAACTTATGACCGGGAGCGCGGGTTTCGCAGGTGAGTTTGGGCATATGACCGTAGACCCCACCGGCTTGCGGTGTAATTGCGGCAACTCTGGCTGCTGGGAAACGGTTGCCAGTCAAAATGCGGTATTTCGGCGAGTGCGCGAAGCCATCGCAATCGGAACATCATCCAGTCTCATGGAGGCAACCAACGGGGACCTTACGAAACTAACCATCAAAATGATCACAGAAGCAGCCCAAAATGGCGATCAACTGGCCCTCCGTGCTTTGGAAGACACCGGTTTTTGGCTTGGAATTGGGATCGCCAATCTAATCAACGCGCTTAATCCCAAACGGGTAGTTATCGGTGGTATTCTCAGCCAGGCTGAGAAAATCTTGCTTCCAATCATTGAAGAAGTGGTTTGCCAGCGTGCCCTCCAATGGCCATGTGAAAACACCGATATTGTGATTGCAAAATATGGTGCGCAGTCTTGCGTGATCGGGGGAGTTGCCGCAGTCTACCGCAAGGTGCTCAGCCAGCCAAACGATTGGATGTCACAATCCAGAAATCAACGCTCATAAAAACACCCAAGCCTGAGGCAGAAAGTTTTTGGGTATAATCAGAGTAAAATTGCCCGATTTTGCTTGCCCTCAGGTGTGTTCATGTCAAAAATTCCTGTAATACCAGAATATCTTCTCCTCCCACTTTCCAAAGAAGAAATCATCGCTGATTACCGCTTGGCTTACCAATCCCGGCAGGCTTCCATGATTGGGCGGCGCGAAGTACTGACAGGGAAGGCTATGTTCGGTATCTTTGGGGATGGCAAAGAAGTTGCCCAACTGGCGATTGCCCGCGCCTTCCAAAAAGGGGATTGGCGCTCGGGTTATTACCGCGATCAAACCTGGATGTTCGCCCTGGGGGTGATCGGCATCCGAGACTGGCTGGCTAACCCACTGCCCAACGCCGATGAAGAAGCCGAACCCGCCGGAGCCTCACGCATGACCACCGGGCATTACGCCAGCCGTTTCATAAATCCCGATGGCACCTGGAAAAATCAGATGGAAATGTACAACGTTTCGGCAGATGTCTCGCCTACCGGCTCGCAAATGCCACGGCTGGTAGGGCTGGCCTATGCCTCCCGTTTGTACCGAGAACTTCCTGAACTTCAGCAATTTACGCAATTTTCAAACGAAGGACAGGAGATCGCCTGGGGCACCATCGGTAACGCTTCCACCGCTGAGGGCATGTTCTGGGAAGCGGTCAATGCCATCGGCGTGCTTAAAGCCCCGGCGGTGATCACCATCTACGATGACGGTTATGGAATTTCCGTACCCAACCAGTTTCAGATGGTCAAAGAAAACATCTCGGCAATTTTGAGTGGCTTCCAACGTGATACCACCCCAGAGGATGCCTGCCCGCACGGTTATGATATTTATTCAGTGCCCGCCTGGAATTATCCCGCTCTGCTGGAAACCTATTGGGCCGCCGCCGAAACTGCGCGTGAGTATCACATCCCGGCATTAGTGCATGTAACCCAGGTTACTCAACCCTTGGGCCATTCCACCTCCGGCTCCCATGAACGCTACAAATCCGCCGAGCGCTTGAAATGGGAAGAAAAATTCGATTGCATCACGTTGATGCGTAACTGGATGCTCGCAAATGGGATCGCCAGTGAGACAGAGATCAGTCAATGGGAGGAGAAAGACCGTCAATATGTCGAGGCGGAGCGCAAAGCAGCCTGGGAGGCCTTCACCGGCCCGATTCTGAGCGAACGCGCCGAACTGCTCACCATCTTGGATGAACTGGCCCAAAATTTGCCACAATCCCCCGAAATTAACCGTACCCGTCAAAAACTGGCCGCCCTTCATCAACCTGTGCGTCGTGATTTAGCCATCACAATTCATGCAGTCCTTATGGCTACACGCAAATTCCCTTCTCCTGTCCGACAAAAACTATTGGACTGGAAACAAGTGCAGGAAACCGCCCAAGTTGACCGCTACAACTCCCAGTTGCACAGTGATACCCCAAAAGCGGCACTGACCGTGCCGGAGGTTAAACCCGTTTATTCAGAAAACTCCCCTACGGTGATGGCCTTTGAAGTGTTGAACACCTGTTTCGACGTGGCCTTAGGCCGTGATCCGCGCGTGGTAGCCTTCGGAGAAGATGT
>DOTA01000085.1 GCA_003513015.1 Chloroflexota bacterium | reverse complement strand
CGCGCTCGAAAGGATCATTTCCAATTCGCGAATGCGCCCCTCCACAAAGGCTTGCTCATTTTTGGCAGCATCCACTTCGGCATCATTGTCGATCCCGGCATCACCATCGGCCATGGCTTCATGCAGACGCTCCGCGACTTCTTGGCGGCGCACAGTGCGGAGATGATCCAAATCCGCCTGCAATTTCTCATAACCTGCTTCTGTCAAATATGTTTTCGTCATGGTTTTCCCTGTTTAAAATAAGAAACACTCCATTTTAGGGAGCGATTCAAAGTTAATTCCCAGGCTAGTAAAGAACTAGCGGCGCTAAAAAGGTCAAATAAAAAAAACCTTACTACGCCGCGGCGGCACATTTTAGCATAAATTTCTATACCCGGCAAGTCCCCGGCCAAATTTAGCGCAAGTGTTCTATTTATGGATATATATTCCCCGAAAACAAACGCGCCCCACCCATTAACTGTTGATAAGCCTGGATCGCAGCCCGCATTTGGGATGGATCCCGCCAAAAGGTGCTGATCTGCGACTGATGGGCGGCAACCGCCTGCCCCCAGGCCCAGATCGCCTCTGGCGAAATGGCTGTCACCGTTGACTTTAGTTGATCCAGCCGCCGCAGATTTTCCGCTTGCAGCACATAAGGGTAGTCGGCATAAAACATCAGAGGAATGCTCAACTTTTCTGCCGCGGCCCGCGTCAAGCGATGATCAACGTGATTCCCCAGGGTCAGTGGACAAACCAGATTAGCCTGGGAAGGCAGCAACGCCCGAATCTGTGTCGCGATTTGCGCTATCAAGGGAGTTTCATCAGGATGCACCGGGACCCATAAATCTTGCTCCGAGGCATAAAGGTATTCCCCGCTTTGGGGCGAGCGCCTGTAAATACAATCGGGGATTTCGAAATGCAGGTATTCGGCCCCCAAAATCCGGCACGCTTCGATATCTTCGGCTCGGCGAGTGGGCATGGATTGGTCGCCAGTTTCCCAACGGGCGTGCAAAGATTCTGCAAAAGGCGAGAAATCCCCAGGGGGTGGGTCACCCGCACAAATCGTCCAGATGGCCACATGCTCTCCGGCCTGGGATTGCTGCCAAAGCAAGCCTCCTAGCGAAAGGGCGACATCATCCAAATGTGGTGAAAGATAAATCCAATGCATGGCGGTATTTTACCTGCGAATAGAGCAAGCGGGCAGATGTAACCTTTAGCGCCTTCGCTGCATCCAAAGAACGAATACCCAAACCCTTGAAATTTTGCATTTTGGAGGCAAATCTCTTATGGAAATTATCGTTGACTTCCCCGGCGGCGCGCGCGTNNGTTTTTCTCTCATCCTTAGGCACCTGCGCGGGGATTTATGTACTCGGCTTCTGCCAGCAACGCGGCCTGCCCACCGAGGGCATCCGCATCATGCAGCGCATGCACAGCAACCCTTTCACCCGCATGGTGGATAAAATTGAACTGGAAATCCAGGTTCCCCCTGATTTTCCCGAAAAATATTACGATGCCCTGGTGCGCTCCGCCGATCAGTGTGCGGTCAAAAAGCACTTCGAAACACCCCCCACGTTTGAGATTTATACCACCGCTGTCGAAGTGGCCTAAATTTCGATATTCTGAAATAATAAAAAAAAGTCGAAGGTCTTTGAGACCTTCGACTTTTTGATTTTAAGCCGTTTGCAACATGGCTTTTTTAGCGTTTTTGGTTTGTCGGCCGCGCTCGTGGGCCGAGAGAATGCGTTTGCGGATGCGATAATCCACCGGGGTGACTTCCAACAATTCATCATCCGAAAGATATTCGATGGCGTCATCCAGGCTCAGTCGGCGCGGCGGGGTCAGGCGGACGGCAATATCGGCGTTGGCGGCCCGCATGTTGGTCAGGTGTTTGGTTTTGCAGATATTAACTTCCAAATCACCGGGGCGTTGATGCTCACCCACAACCATTCCGGCATAGACTTCTTTGCCCGGATCGATGAATAGGATGCCACGTTCCTCAGCGTTTTTCAGGCCAAAGGTGGTGGCAGTGCCCGGTTCCCAGGAAACCAGCGACCCCGATTGACGCCCCTGAATGGAGCCAGCCAGCGGCATATACCCGTGGAACAGGGTGTGCATCACCCCGGCCCCACGTGTGGCGGTAAGAAAATTAGAGCGGAATCCCAATAAACCGCGCGTGGGCACCAGAAATTCCAGGTGGACGCTGTTCTCGGTGGTATTGCGCATATCTTGCATTTGGCCGCGGCGCGAACCCAGCATTTCGACCACCACACCCACGGTTTCAGAACTGGTTTCGATATACACATCTTCGAAGGGTTCCAGGGTTTCGCCAGAGGCTCCCTTTTTGAGGATCACTTCAGGGCGAGAAACCTGGAATTCGTAACCTTCGCGGNNCCTTCGCGGCGCATGGTTTCGATCAGGATCGCTAAATGCAGTTCACCGCGCCCAGAAACCAAAAAGGTATCGGCCGTATCGGTTTCGGCCACGCGCAGGGCCACGTTCGTGCGCAATTCATCAAACAAGCGTTCCCGCAAGCGGCGGGAGGTGCCCCAACGACCTTCACGTCCGGTAAAAGGTGAGGTGTTGACGCCAAAGGTCATGTGGACCGTGGGTTCTTCAACTTTGATGGTGGGCAAAGCCTGGGGATTTTCAGGATCAGCGAGAGTTTCGCCAATCGAGATGCCTTCCAGCCCGGCCAGAGAGATAATCTCGCCCGCGGCGGCTTGTTCGATTTCAATTTGCTTCAAGCCCTGGTGAACATACAGGTAGCGGGCGCGTTCGGGGAGCATTTCGCCGTTGTTTTTGATGCGCATTAATGCTTGCCCGGCTTCGATGCGTCCGGCGAAGATCCGGCCTACCGCGGTGACACCGCGATATTCATCGTACCCCAGGGTGGTGACCAGCATTTGGAGCGGAGCGTCGGGATCAACCTTGGGGGCCGGGATTTGACGCAGAATCACCTCAAAGAGAGGACTCAAATCGGGACCGAGATCCGCCGAAATTCCAGCACGAGCATCCACGGCGTTGGCATAAATTACCGGGAAATCGGCTTGTTCATCAGTGGCGCCTAATTCAATAAATAAATCAAAAGTCTGGTTAAGCGCACGCGCAGGGTCGGCACCCTTACGGTCTACTTTGTTGATCACCACGATGGCGCGATGCCCCATCTCGAGGGCTTTTTTGAGCACGAAACGGGTTTGCGGCATGGGGCCTTCGGCAGCATCCACCAGCAGCAGCACGCCANNCGTAAATCAGTTCTTTCAGTCAACATTCAGATAGCTTCCTTATATAAACACACAAAAAACCCCGGTCGCAGACCGAGGCCCTTGATCAAACTGCCCAATCTTACCGTAAAGGTCAATTTTTGAGAAGATGGAAAATTGCTTGGCTGATATAAGCCTCTGTGGTAGAATCCCGCCGCTCTGAGCGTTGTACCCTTCGCCAGAGACATTCTCAAGTGAAAGGGCTTGAACATGAAAGTTCTATTATTGCAAGATGTGTACAAACTGGGCCGTGCCGGTGACGTGAAAAAAGTTGCCAGTGGATACGGCCGCAACTATTTAATCCCCCAGGGATTTGCGGTTTTGGCAACCCCCGGGGCTATGGCACAGGCCGAGCGCATCCGCAGCACTGCCAATACCCAGCGTGCCATCCTCAACCAGGAAATGAGCGGTGTCGCCGAACAACTCAAGGGCCTGGTTTTAGCCTTCCCAGCCCGCGCCAGCGAAACCGGGCGGTTGTATGGCTCCATCAATACCCGCATGATTTCCGATGCGATCAACGCCAAAGCAGGCACCGAAATTAACCATCACCAGATCAATTCGCAGCCGCTGCGCATGATCGGTGAGCATGTGGTGGGGGTGCGCCTGACCGTGGACCTGATCCCTGAGATCAGCGTGATCGTCCACCGCGAAGGTGAAACTGTTCAACAAGCGTTGGATGAAGCTGCTGAGCGCGAGCAATTCGAGTACGAAGACGAATACGAAGAAGAGTTCGACGAAGCCGAAGGCGAAGAAGAAACCGAAGACGAAACTGCCGCCGAGTAGTTTAGCCATCAACCTGACCAAGCAGCACCGGCCTGCGATTTACTTCGCTTCAGGCCGGTGTTTGTTTATTCGGCAAATACTCCACGCGGAGAACTTCGCATTCCGTATTCGTTAATCCACACTTATAATACCCGCATGAGCACAGCCATTGGCGAAATCTTACACACCACCCGCGAAGAACGCGGCCTGACCCTCGATCAAGCTGCCGCAGCCACGCACATTCGCCTACGATATCTTCAGGCTATGGAAGCTGGCGATTTCGAGGCTTTGCCTTCCCGCCTGCAAATGAAAGGTTTTCTACGCTCGTATGCCGGGTATTTGGGAATCGATGAACAAAACCTGCTGAAGATGTTGGAAAGCGCCGCCGCGGGAGGCCCCTCCACCCCGGAGGCGCAACCCGCGCCCCAAAAGGAACTTCCTGACGACCCCACAGAGGCTCCCGTTTCCCGTTTTATCGCCGTCGGTCAAAAATTACGCGCCCAACGTGAACTCTTGGGCCTCCCCCTCGAAGATGTAGAACGTCACACCCATTTGCGCATTCGTTATCTAAAAGCCCTCGAAGCCGGTGATCTCGAAGGCCTGCCCTCTCCAGTACAGGGGCGCGGCATGCTCAAAAACTACGCTGAATTTTTAGGGTTACACCCCGATCCGCTGCTGCTCACCTTCGCCGATGGCCTGCAAGCAGGCCTGACCGAGCGCCGCCCCGAAACCGTGGCTGCCACCCCGGAAATTGTACCCAAACCAAAAAAGGAACCTAAAAAACGTCGTTTCTTTAATCGAGATGTGCTCATCGCCATTTTTATTGTGGTGTTTCTGCTGGGTTTTGGCCTTTGGGGTGGCCTACAAATTGCAAATTTACGCAACACCGAAGAGCAACCCATCCCTACTCCGCCCTCGATTGCCGAAGTTTTGTTGCCCACGCCTTCGGTAACGCAGCCACCTACCCCTACTGCCACGGTGCTGGCCGCCATTGATGCTGGAGCCATCATCACCCCCGATCAACCCAATCCCGAGGAAAACCCAGCGATTGTGCTTACCCCGGCGGGACCGGTTGGCCCGGTGCGCGTTCAAATTGTAGTGCGCGAGCGCGCTTATATGCGCATCATCGTGGATGGTAAAGTTGAATTTGATGGTCGCGTGCTGGCTGGCTCCGTTTACACCTTTGCCGGTGAAAAGTTGATCGAAATCGTAACCGGCAGCGGCTCGGCCCTAGATGTGATCCACAACGAGCAGGATGTGGGCCTTTTAGGAACCTATGGCGAAGCCGTAGATTTTGTCATCACCATAGATGGCGTACAAACCCCCACCCCAACGGTTACACTCACACCCTCGGTAACGCCCACCGTTGAAGTAACACCCACACCAAACCCTTAAACCTCTGAAACACAGAGCCACGGAATGCCTGGAGAACACTAATATTCACTGAGAATTACTCCTCGTAAATTCAATAGATCACGGATTCGG
>DOTA01000113.1 GCA_003513015.1 Chloroflexota bacterium | reverse complement strand
TGCTGTGTGGCGGGATCGATCACATCGCCGAACGCGTTCACCGCTACCAGCGCGCCAACCGTGACTCCGCCGCCAATTTCCAGGCTGAAAGTGCCGAGGCCTGATTTCATGGATTGCCCCGGCCCCAGGATTTTGCCCACTGTGCAGCCGGTTCCGGCCCCCACATTGCCCTCGACTGGTGGTTCGGAACTGGCATTTTGGCTGGCGCGGTATCCCATAGCCGCATCGGGCCTGACGGTTGGATCGCCGATTCCCAAATCGAACAAAATCGCCGCGGGCACAATCGGGACGCGCGCCACGCCCGCGTTAAAGCCGACTCCCTGCTCTTCCAGATATTTCATTACCCCGGAGGCGGAATCCAACCCAAAAGCTGAGCCGCCTGCTAAAACCACGGCGTGAACTTTATCCACCATGTGCAGCGGGCGCAGTAAATCGGTTTCGCGTGTGCCTGGCGCGCCGCCGCGCTGATCCACTCCGCCCACGGCCCCCTCCGAGCACAGGATCACCGTGCAGCCGGTCAGCGCGGCTTCGTCGGTCACGTGACCAACCTGAATGCCAGAAACATCTGTGATTGTCTGAGTTTTTTCCATTTTCTTTGCCTCGTTTGCCTGATTTCTCCAAAAATAGTTGCTTAGGGGGATTGCTTTTATTGTAGAATATATATAAAACTGGGGCAATAAGGTGATTAAAGAGTCTATCGCATTAAAGCGGAAAATAGGGTGTTACTAAATTTCTCACGTACAGTCCCTAACCGTTGATCGATATACCTCATCAAGATTGGTTGGGAGATTATTGTTCTTATGAGAGACACTAAAAAAATGCAAGACAATCAATTGGTTGCGAACATTCCGGTTGGCGTATATCAATTTCGCACAACCCCAGATGAGAAGATGTCTTTTGATTATGTCAATCAAATGTTTTGTGATTTGTTGAAATTGCCTGCGGAAGTTTTGTATGAAGATGCGAGTGCTGCTTTCAATGTGATTCATCCGGATGATTATCCAAAATTCGTGGAACTCAATAATATATCAATGCGCACCCGAGTGCCATTCTCTTGGGAAGGGCGCTTCATTATCGCGGGGGAAGTCAAATGGATGCGGATTGCCTCAACGCCGGAAATGGTTGAAGATGGTGACGTTCTCTGGAGTGGCTTTCAGATCGATATTACGGAACGCAAACGAGTCGAAAGCGCGTTGCGGGAAGCCAACACCTTGCTTGCCAACCGTCTCGCGGAGATTGAAAAATTACAGGCACAACTACAAGAACACGCCATCCGTGATTACCTCACTGGTTTGTATAACCGTCGTTACCTGGATGAAACCATTGAGCGTGAGTTAGCGCTTACGGATCGTGACACCCGTATGCTGAGTGTTGTCATGATGGATATCGACCAATTTAAAGGTGTAAACGATGTTTATGGACACCAAATGGGCGATAAAGTTCTCATCGAATTGGCCTGGATGCTTCAAAAAAACTCGCGTTCATCGGATATTGCCTGCCGTTATGGTGGTGATGAGTTTGTGGTGGTGATGCTGAATGCCGCGGTTGATCATGCCTATAAGCGGGCTGAAGAATGGCGCGAAATCTTTGCCAAAAAAATATTTCAAATTAATAATCAATCGTTTTCGACGACTTTGTCGCTGGGAATCGCCACTTATCCCATCCATAGCACTTCTCCGATGGGAATCTTCCTTGCCGCGGATGAAGCGCTTTACCACTCCAAAAAATATAACAATATGGCTACAATTTCCCGCCGTTTATCTACCGGGCAGTTACGTTCCCTAGATTAATACCATCCGCTGAACGGCTGAGTAAGGTAGATTCATACGTCAGCAATTTATGAATCACTGTATCTGCTACTTCGGTTTTTTCCATCAGGGGTAAAGTTTCTTGTTTCCCATTCGCCCATAGAAGCATCACGCGATTGGTGTCTACTTCGAAACCCGCATCCACCGCGCTGACATCGTTTGCTACGATTAAATCTAACCCCTTGGATTTTAATTTGGATTCTGTATTGGCGATCAAATCCTGGGTTTCGGCGGCGAACCCCACCACGATTTTTGGGTGATTCGTTGCCTGACGTTGATCCCGCACCCCGAGGAGAATATCGGGGTTGGGCACCAATTCCAGCGTGGGGTTGCCTGCCCCCTTTTTGATTTTCTGTTCCTTGGGGTCTGCCGGACGGAAATCGGCTACCGCCGCGGCCATCAGCAGCACATCGGCGGTTAGGCAGGCAGAAAGCACAACCCGCTCCATTTCGGCCGCGCTGCGAACTGTCACGATCTGCGCGCCTGCGGGCGGAGTCAAGCCTGTGGGCGTGGTAATCAGGGTCACATCGGCACCGGCATCCANNCCGGAGCTGCGGTTGGTGATGAAGCGCACCGGGTCGAGGGCTTCTTGCGTGCCCCCTGCCGTGACGATCACGTGCTGGCCATCCCAGGGGCCGCCGCGGCTCAAAATATAACGGATCATCCCTGAAATTGCGGGGGGTTCGCTCATCCGTCCTTTGGCAACCAGCCCCGAGGCCAGGTGCCCCTCCTCGGGCCCAATTACATAACTTCCCTGCTGCACCAAAATCCGCAGATTCTCCTGGGTGGCGGGATGGCTGAACATCCCGGCATCCATGGCGGGGGCCAGCAGTAGCGGGACGTTTTTATCCACCCGATGCGCCGCCAAAGTGGTGACAGTCAGCAAATTATCGGCGATCCCGTGGGCCAGCTTGGCGAGGGTGTTGGCGCTGGCGGGGGCGATCACGATCAGATCAGCCTTTTGCGCCAACCCAATGTGCAAAACGTGCGCCTCGCGCCCCCAGAGATCGGCTTCAGTATAGGCGCGTTGCCCCGTGACGGATTGAAAAGTCAGCGGGCTGACAAATTCCGCCGCGGCCTGGGTGAGGATAGTTTCAACCAGCGCGCCCGTCTGCGTGAGTTTGGAGGCCAGATCGGCGGCTTTGTAGGCTGCAATCGAGCCAGTCACGCCAAGGATGATGTGTTTATTTTGGAGTGGATTCATAGTGAGTAATTTTAAAGCGTTTNNCCACCCGTGGCGATCACTTTCATTTGCGGGCCAAGTATGGCACGGAAACGGGCGACCATGCCCTCCACCAACCCGATGTAGCCGTAGAGCAATCCTGATTGCATGGCGTGGACGGTGTTGCGCCCGATAGGCGAAGGCGGTGCGGCGATTTCGACGCGCGGGAGTTTGGCGGTACGTTGCGCTAATGCCTCGGCGGCGATGCCAATGCCAGGGGCAATCGCCCCGCCCAGGTACGCACCCTCCGCGGAGATGGCATCAAAGGTGGTGGCGGTGCCAAAATCCACGATACAGGCCGGGCCGCCGTAAAGCCGGTGGGCCGCGGCGGCATCCACAATGCGATCCGCACCCACGGATTGGGGATTGTCGATCAAAATATTGACACCCGTGGGCATGCTAGCGTCCACATTGAGGGGGGTGCAGCCTAAATATTCGCGGCAAACCTGTACCCAACGTTCCGTCAGTTGCGGCACCACGGAGGCGATCACTGCGCAGGAGATTTGCGCCGGGTCGATTTTTTTGTGGGCCAGCAAGCCCAATAGCTGCACGCCGAATTCATCGGGCATGCGTTCGTGCGTGGTTGCCAGCCGCCAGCGCGGGCCAAGCGTCTGACCTTCATAGAGGCCCAGAGTGATGTTGGTGTTGCCGATATCGATACAGAGCAGCATAGTGAATTAAGTTGGTGATAAAAAAAGAAATGGGACGCTGATGCACGCCGATAAACGCGGATTGAGGGGCAAGCACGCCCGAAACCGAATTTTATCAGCGTAAATCAGCGTTGATCTGCGTTCCATTTCAGCATTACAATTCGTAGAGTTCGCCGTATTTGGTCTTCAAATAACGGATGTACGGCTCAATGTTCAAAGGTCGGCCCGTGACACGCTCCAGCAGTTCGTTGGTGGTGTATTTACTGCCATATTGGTACACGTTTTCGGTCAGCCAGTTGCGCAAGGTATCGAATTTGCCGGCCGCAAAATCTGCGGGGATTTCGGGATGGCTCTCCAGCGCGGTGGCATACCAGGTGCCGTTGATAATATTCCCGAGCGTGTAACCCTGGAACATGCCGCCGATCAGGCCAAAATACCAGTGAACATCTTGCAACACGCCATTTACATCACTGGGGGCGCGCAATCCCAAATCGGATTCATAGCGGGCGTGCCAGGCTTCGGGCAAATCTTTGATCGCCAGCTTGCCCTCCAGCAAATCCATCTCCAAATCGAAGCGGATCATCACGTGCAGGTTGTAAGTCACTTCGTCGGCATCGGTGCGGATCAGGGAGGGTTGGACTTTGTTGATCGCCCGGTAGAAGGTGTCCAGCGGAACATCCTTCAATTGTTCGGGGAAGACGGCCTGCAATTTTGGATAGTAGTGACTCCAGAAAGGTTTGCTGCGCCCGACGATGTTCTCCCACATGCGGGAGGAGCTTTCATGCACGCCCGAGGAGGTGCCACCGCCCAGGGGAGTACCTTCGTAAGCCCGATTGATATTTAACTCGTAGAGGGCGTGCCCCGACTCATGAAAGGTGCTGAACATACCATCACCAAGATCATTTTCTTTGACGCGCGTGGTGATGCGCACATCGTCAAAGGCGAACTTGGTCATAAAAGGATGGTGAGTTTTATCTTGGCGGCCGCGTTCGAAATCATAACCAAAAGCTTTGATCACATCCACCGCGAAGGCCAGTTGATCGGCTTCGGGGAAGTGCTGTTTCAGGCAGCGATCGTCGGCGGGCTCCTGGGCGGTGATGGCCTGCACTAGTGGCACCAATTCGGCGCGCAAATCCGCGAAGACGGCTCGAACTGATGCGGCTTTCATGCCGTAGTCGCCCATATCAATCATGGGATCGATGATGTGCTCGTAACCGGGGAAGAAGTTGGCATATTGACGGCTGAGTTCCAGCGTTTTCTCCAGATAGGGTCGCACAGCGGCGAAATTGTTTTCGGGGCGGGCTTTAATCCAGACTTGATAGCTCTCAGACCCATGGGCGTTGAATTGCGCTAAAAATTCCGGGGGAACCTTTGTTGCCCGTTCGTATTCTCGCCGGGTAACGCGAATCAAGCGGGCCTCGTCAGAATCATCGGGCAGCCTATCAGCATAAGGTTCGAGATCATCCAATAGCTTGCCCACCGCGGGATCAATGAATTTCTCTTGCGAGAGGCGCGAAACCAGGGCCATTTGCCGCCCGCGGGCCGGTGCCCCACCCGGGGGCATGTAGGTGGATTGATCCCAATTGAGCACAGCACCGATCATATCGAGATCGTTGATTTCTTGCAGGCGTTGTTTGAGTTCCTTCAGTTTTTCTTCCATGAATATCTCCTGGTGAATAGGGTTGAAATGGACGACCTCATTGTAATGCAGGAAATCTCACTCTACAATGCCGAGACTTGTCCCCGCTGGTTGACCGTAAACCACTGATCGCCGTGGCAGTCAGCCATTTGCGGTCAATCGTCCGTAGGCTTTATTCACTAAACCCAATGTTTGCTACTGAGAGTACGGCTTCTCGGTACTCACTATCCCATTCCTGGTATTCAGCACAATGGCATTTGATCCCCAGGGAGCAATCCTGGCAGCAGTATTCTTTCCTGTTTGCGAGATACGGGCCCCACAAGATTTCTGCACCACAGCCATCACACCAAAGGGTTTTCTCGCTATAGCTCATGATTAACTCCTTTCAATTAGTTTTTTTGACCACCATCACCGAGCAATTGGCATAATGTACCAACTTACGCGAGACACTCCCCAGCAGCCATCCCCGGAAGGCACTCAGACCGCGCGAACCTACAATGATGAGATCGATTTGTTCTTCACGGGCGTAATCGATGATTTCGCCGGCGGCATCGCCGCGCCGCAGGATGCCGGTTGCGGTAATATCCTGGCTTTCGAGTTCTTCGAGAGTCTTATCGATCAATGCCTCACCAAATTCTGCTTCTTCACGGGCTTTGTTTGAGAGTTGCTCTTGCATTTGTTCGGTGACGATGGGTGCAGTCAATTCCATGTTGAGCTGCCAGCTAGCGCTAAATGCATCCGGTGTGATTTCGGGGGGAATCACATGGATGACGCGTTTGCTGGTATGTTCGGGTAGGGGGCAGTTTTGTAAATATTCAAGAGCTAATTGGCTGTTTTCAGAGCCATCAATGGCCAGCAAGACGCGCCGCAGCCCGGTGTAAGGGGCGCGCACCACCATCACAGGGCTGCAAGCGTATTCAGACACATGCTGTGCAACCCCACCGAGCAAAATCCCGAGCGCGGAGCGCANNTTTGGTTTGTATTTGGTTTGGGTGGCGCTCTTGAAGCATGGCTTTGGATTTTCTCAAAACTTCCTCGAGAATATCGTGATGTTGGGCGTTGCGCGGGATCAAAACAGAGATGATATTGATTTGACAATCAGTAGGGAGCGGTAAATCTCGAACCAATCGGGTGGCTGCGTTGGCATGTTCTGAACCATCGACAGCTAATAAAAGTTGCCTGATACGGGTTGGGGTTTCCATGACTACCTCCTTCAGAACTAGGTTATTCCTTTTTTGGGGGGGAAGGGGCAGCGATGCGGGCGTTTGTATTAATACTGTAGCAAATCCGCAGGTACTTTACAAGTTAATCCGCGCACTTATCCTTCACATCTGATTCGTCTCGCGTTTTGGAAAGGAATTAAAAAATTTGGCGGATTCAGATGCATCTGAATCCGCCAAAACTCAAACTATAAAATTACACTTCTATCTCTCGGGCGTAAATTTAGCCAACTTCAGCCAGTGCCTCCACAAAGATTAGCAAGGCGGTATCGATCTGTGCTTGGTTGACGATCAACGGCGGGATCCAGCGTATCACGTTTTCGTAGGTGCCACAGCTCAATAGCAGAAGATTACGTTTCAGGCAGGCTTGCTGCACGGCTTTAGTGGTGTCTTTATCGGGTTTCCCATCTTTGGTGAACTCCGTGCCGATCATCAAGCCGCGGCCGCGCACCTCGCCCATCACGGGATATTTGGCTTGCAGTTGGCGCAACCTGTTCATCAAATAATCTCCCATTTTTGCAGCATTGCCAGGCAGGTCTTCAGTTTGCATTACTTCCAAAGTGACTAGCGCCGCCGCTGAAGCGATAGCGCTGCCGCCGCCGTAGGTGCCGCCATGCGTGCCAGGGATCCATTTTTCCATCAACTCGCGGCGCGAGGCGATCCCTGAGATGGGCAGGCCGCTGCCCAGGCCTTTGGCCATCACAATGATGTCGGGTTCGATGTTGGCGTGTTCGAAGGCGAAGAATTTGCCCGTGCGCCCCATCCCAGATTGAACTTCGTCAGCAATCAGCAAAATCCCATTTTCGGTGCAGAGTTTCCTCAATTCTTGTAGGAACCCCTCCGGGGCTGGGACATAGCCGCCCTCTCCGAGCACGGGTTCAATCACAAAAGCGGCAGTTTCTTCGGGTTTGGTTTGTCCGTGCAGCAGGGTATCAATCTGCTTCAAACAAAAATCAATCGTGGTTTCTTCATCCCAGCCATAGTAATAAGCATACGGATATGGCGCTACAAACACGCCCGCGGGCAGGGGCTGGTATTGGTGGCGGTAGATGTATTTGGAGGTGGTCATCGCCATAGTTTGGGCGGTGCGCCCGTGAAAACTGCCCTGGAAAACAATGATGTTCTGTTTGCCGGTGGCGTGCCGGGCCAGTTTGATGCTGGCTTCCACGGCTTCGGCGCCGCTATTGGAGAAAAAGAAGCGGTCGATGCTGGGCGGCGTGATTTGATTGAGGGCTTCGGCCAGCGCTACGGTTTGGGGCGGGATGAAGATATTCATTTGGGCGAAGATCAGATTGCTGGCTTGTTGTTGGATGGCCTGCACCACCTTGGGGTGGCAGTGGCCTGTGTTGGTCACGCCGATGCCGGAGGTGAAATCGATATATTGCTGACCGGCGGCATCATAAATGTAGATGCCTGCGGCCCGCGCGGGCTGGATTTGAGTGAAATGGGTCCAAACCGGGGAGAGGTGCTGGAGAGGGGTTTCGGTGGTAGGCATATCATGTATTCCTTTTCGCTGAGAAAATGTTGGGTTGGCTGTGACCAAGTTTACCATTTTTGCGGTGCAACCATCAGATGCGTGTATAATTCCTGGCGAAACTTTTTACAGTTCCTGATTAGGTTTTCGATCGTTAAGAAAACAAGTAAAATGGATCATCAAATCAAAAAAGGAGAGCATTATGAAATTACAAGTTGGCCAATTGGCTCCAGATTTTACGCTGAATAGCCATCTCAATCGAGAAGTCACTTTAAGTGACTATCGCGGCACTAATGTTGTTTTGGTTTTCTTCCCGCTGGCCTGGACACCCGTCTGAACGAACCAGATCCCATCTTATGAAGCGGAATATGCTTTGTTTGTGGGATTAAATGCTCAGGTTCTGGGCATCAGTGTAGATCATGTTCCTTGCCTACAAGCGTGGGCCGAAAGTTTGGGCGGCATCAGTTATCCTCTGATGAGCGATTTCTGGCCGCATGGCGCGGT
>DOTA01000136.1 GCA_003513015.1 Chloroflexota bacterium | reverse complement strand
CATCGCTCCTTTGATGGTTGATGGACGCTCGGTCTCAAAAATCACGCAGGGTGTCACCACGGAAATCATGGGGGAAGGCTGGACTCCCGCGCCTTTCGGCGGCCAGATCACTATACCCATCCTGAGATTATTTGCTGATCCCGCTCCCCTGTGGGCTGAACGTGCCCGAAGTTGGCTCCACTTCCGCGATTGGCTGGAGGCGATGGTCGCCCGGGGTGTTTCCCCCAATATCGGGTCTTTTCTGGGGGGTTGGACCCTCCGTCAATATGCTATGGGGATGAAAATGGGCCATCCCTCCTCGGATGAACTGGCCCTCATGGAACGCCTGACCGCCCAGGCTATGGAAGCAGGTGCTTTTGGGGTGGCGCGGGCGCTGATCTACCCGCCCGATTCGTTCACTCAAACGGCTGAATTGGTTGCCATCGCCAAAGTGGTCAGCCGCTACAAGGGGTTATATATCGCCCATATGCGCTCCGAAGCGGACGCCCTCGAAGCAGCTTTGGAAGAAACCCTGGAAATCGGGCGACAGGCCGATCTGCCGGTTGAAATCTACCATCTCAAAGCTGCCGGACAGCGCAACTGGCATAAAATGCCCAGTATCATCGAAAAGATCAATCAGGTTCGCGCCCAGGGTCAGGATGTCACGGCGGGGATGTACCCTTATCGGGCTGGGGGATCCACCCTGGTGTCGGCCCTGCCGCCTTGGGCCAGTGCTGATGAAAAATTGTTCGAGAATTTACGCGATCCCCAAAAGCGCGCCCAAATCAAAGCAGAATTATTACATCCCACACCTGGTTGGGAAGCAGTTGCTGACTTGAGCGGGGCCGAGGGCGTGATCCCGTTGGATTTGCGTAACCCGGAGAACAAGCCGCTCTCCGGCAAATCGATGCAAGCGATTGCCCACTTGCGCGGCCAGGAGTGGCCGGAGGCTTTGCTTGATCTCCTGTGCTCGGAGGAACCTTTCTGGTGCGAAGATGATCCATCCAAGATGGTCTTTAGCATTTTTGTAACCATGAGCGAGGAAAATCTTCGCTTGCAGCTTCAACAGCCCTGGGTGAAAATTTCCACCGATGCCGGGGGGTACGCTCCCGCTTGGGGCAAAGCCTGGGCGCCGGTTCACCCGCGTTCTTACGGCACTTATCCGCGAGTTTTGGGAAATTATGTGCGAGAGGAAAACTTGCTGCCCATTGAAGAAGCCATCCGCAAGATGACTTCAGCGGTCGCGCAAAGATTGCGTATCCGGAATCGGGGAATGCTGCGGGAAGGGTTGCGCGCCGATCTTGTGATTTTCGATCCGGCCACCATCGCCGATCGAGCCACCTACGAGGATTCGCATCAGCTTTCGGTAGGGGTGCGGGAGGTCTGGATCAATGGTCAGCGCGTGCTCAAATCGAGCCAGCACACCGGCGCGACTCCCGGAGAAATTGTGACGCCAATCGGAGCAAATTGCTGAAATAGATAATCGAATCTTACAAATTTGCCCCGCATGATTCCCGAATTTCTCCTGTATCACGGGGCTGTCATTGTGCGGGCAGCCCCGTGAGGTGTTTAGCTGAAAGCGCGAAAATAGAATTTCAGAAGATCACATTTTTGGTTAGACCAATTCAGATCAGCGTGAGATCGCTGACTAACTTTTCCTGGGGTAGAATTGCTAAAAAGCTTAATGTGATACCCCCTTCATTAACCGGAGCCGATCATGAATAAACGCGAAAACCTGCTGAGTTTGTTGCACCCTGAAACCGCAATCGCCTATATCCCAGCGGCGTTTTTCTTGCATTTTGATGAACGCTTTCACCGTGGGCAAGCCGCCATCGATAAACATCTGGAATATTTCCAATTTACGGGGATGGATTTTGTCAAAATCCAATATGAAAGGCGCTTTCCGTTGATCCCAGGGATTGCCAAACCCGCGGATTGGGAAAAGATGCCCTGCTACGGAGAAGATTTCTACCAGGATCAAATTGGAATTGCCAAAGGTTTGGTGGAGGCCGCCGGAAAAGATGCCCTGGTAATCATGACCTTATATTCCCCTTTTATGTGTGCTGGGCATACGGTTGGGAAAGAAATTTTGGCGCAGCATCTGCGGGAAAACCCCGATCAAACCAAAAAAGGAATCGAAATCATCACCGAGAGTTTGCTGACCTTTGTGAGGGGCTGCGTGGAGGTTGGCATCGACGGTTTCTACCATTCCACCCAAGGCGGCGAAACCAGCCGTTTCGAGGGATCGCCGATCTTTGAAGATTGTATCAAGCCCTATGATTTAGCCCTGATGGAAGAGATCGAGCAAAACTGCCAGTTCAATATTTTGCATGTTTGCGATTATGAGGGCGGCTATTCGGACTTGACCCCCTTTGTGGATTATCCCGGTCACGTGGTGAATGCCAGCTTGCAATTGGGCGCGGCTACATTAACCGGGAAAGAAATTTCTGAGATGTTCGGCAGGCCCTTCATGGGTGGGATCGACCGTCACGGTGTGATTGTTTCGGGGAGCAAAGCGGAAATTGAGGCCGCGGTAAACTCTGTTTGCCGGCAAGCACCNNTCAAAATTGCGATCGAGACAGCCCATTCCTGTCAATCGAAGTACTCCGTTTGTTAGGATGCCAGTATGGGTAAGGCTTTGCCTTTTAGCCCTTCCCGGAGATTGAAAATCTCTGGAGGGGACTGGCTGTAGCTGGGAGGTTCATCCACAGCCGGTTGCAATCTTTTAGGAGCAAATTTAGGAAGGGGGGGATATGAGACCATTGCCGTTTTTTGATTGGTAGCGATGAATACCTCGCTTACTTAACGGAAGCCACTAGAAACCCGGCTCAGTTTGTATG
>DOTA01000185.1 GCA_003513015.1 Chloroflexota bacterium | reverse complement strand
CCCACTACCTTCCAAATCACCTGATGGAACTTGTGGAACGAGCGCACTGGTTCGGCATACATCAAAATACATTTGCCTGCCACCAGTTCCAACCCCAATTCTTTACCCAACTGAACCAATTCCGGGGAACTGCCCCCTTGTTGCAGCCAGACCTTGGTCAATCCGGCAGCCGCAGCTTCGCGCAGCACAGCCTCACCTCGCTCCGCGGGGACGCTCACCCAGACAGATTCAACCTGATCTTTGACAGCTTCCAGGTTGGGGTAAGAGGTTTTCCCATCAATCTCAGCCACTTCTGGGTGTACGTAAAAAACTTCGTAGCCGCGTTCTTGTAATTCTTTGGCGGCTGAATTGCCAAATTTATTCCCGCTGCGGGAGGCACCTACAATGGCAACTTTTTTGCTTTTTGTAAAGTTTTGAATGGCGAGGTCCATAGCATGCTCCTTCTGGGGTAACAAGTTATTTCATCACAAATCACTCAGAGTATATCACACCGAAATTGGTGATTTCAGGCTTTTCCCGATTAAGCAATCCCGCCGCCTAGGAGGGAGGCGGCGGGGTGCGGGGGAGATGCAAGATAAGGAGATTTTTTTGTTCCCGCAAAAATGAGACGTTCTTATAATAACAAAATTGTGTCCAAACTTGCCTAACAGAATCGATATTTGGGGTTTTAGAATGCTAACAGAAATGTCAGATCGTTGACATTGGTGCCCGTTAAGCCGGATTTAATTAAATCCCCGAGTGGATCAAAAAAATGATAGGCGTCATTCGCCGCCAGAAATTTTGAGGGTTCCAAACCAGAGAATGTCGCACGGCCCAAAGTTTCCCCTGTGACCACCGCCCCTGCGGCATCTGTGGGACCATCATCACCATCTGTTGCCAGCGCAATCAGCATAACATCTGATAATCCGGCCAATTCGGCCACCGCGGCTAAGGCCAATTCTTGATTGCGGCCGCCCAGCCCTTTGCCGTGGATAGTCACTGTGGTTTCACCACCCGCAATGATGCAGGCTGGCCGCGGAATTGGTTCACCCGTTAATACCACTTGTCGCAAGATGGCCGCCAGCATTTTCCCTGCTTCGCGGGCCTCGCCCTGCAAAGATGTGGTCAGCAAAATTGAATTGAAATTCTCCGCGTCAGCCCGTTGTAACGCGGCCTGGGCTGCCCGATAATTATTACCGATGATCGTGTTTTTCACGCCCCTAAAAATTGGATCGCCAGGTTTGGGGGTTTCGGGGATATCCCCATTTGCGCCGCGTTGCAAGTGCGCTAAAATTGCAGCCGGAATTTCATCACTGATTCCGTAACGCGCCAGAATCTCCAGAGCATCCGGAAAAGTCGTCGGGTCAGGTACTGTTGGGCCGGAGGCGATTACATCCAGCGGATCACCGACTACATCCGAGAGAATTAGATTCACCATTTGGGCAGGTGCGGCCATCTGGGCCAGTTGCCCCCCTTTGACTTGCGAAAGGTGCTTCCGCAAACAATTGATCTCATTGATCGTCGCCCCGCACCCCAATAATGTTTGCGTTAATGCTTGGATATCATCAAGTGAAATCCCCTCAACCGGCAGCGTCAACAGCGCCGATCCACCCCCAGAGATTAACCCGATCACCAAATCTTTTTCCGTGGTTGTGGAAAGCAAATTCGCGATTTTTTGCGCCCCCGCCACCGATGACTCATCCGGCACCGGATGCGCCCCCGCCAGCACCTCTAAAAGTGACATGCCACCTGCATCTTGTAACTTATCGCTTGGGACTTGCCCTTTCGTAATCACTACTCCCGCGGTTAACGCCTCACCCAAAACCTCTGCCGTGGATTTGGTCATTGGCAAGCTGGCCTTGCCAAAACCAATCACCAGCAGGCGTGCAAATTGCCTCAGATCGAATGTTTGATCCCCGATTTCCAGGTGATTGCCCTCACGTTGCATGTGCTGGTGAATAGCTTGTGTGGGGTCAACCGCCTCCAGCGCGGCCGCCAGAATGCGCTGTACGCTTGCCCCTCTGGGGTGGTTTCTCAAGGAATGTGTTTCAAAGCGTTTGGGGTTCATCATTCAAAACGGATATCGCCTAAACTCACAGTTGCCAACCCGATGGCGTTATCTGCACCACCGTAATAAACATAAAGTTGATCGCCCAGCACTACCTGACCACAACTGAAGATCACATTATTAACGTGGCCGGTCACTTCCCAATCCAATTCCGGTTCCAAAATGGGTTCGGCTTGTCGGTTCAAAACCTGAGTGGGATCCGCTAAATCCAGCAATGCCAGACCCTGGCGATAAACCAGATCCTTGCTAACCCCGTGATAAATCAGTAGCCAGCCCTGATCCGTTTTGATAGGGGGGCCGCTGATGCCAATTTTCTCGTTTTCCCAGGGGGAATCTGGCAATGTGCGCATTACCACGGTGTGATCCACCCAGGTTTTGAGATCCTCCGAAAATGCCAGCCAAATATCCGGCGGGCGGCGATGGAACATAGCATAACGCCCCTTGATTTTTTCCGGGAAGAGCGCGGCGTCTTTGTTGGGTTCATCCAGCATTACACCCTGGCGCTGCCAATCAATCAAATTATTTGAGGTTGCCAAACAAATGCGGTAATCACCGTCAAAGCGCCCGCCATAACCTGTGTACAGCATATAGAACATATCTCCAATTTTGACGATGCGTGGATCCTCGGGGCCGCGCGCCTCCTGGGGAACTGTGTTATCCAAAATGGGCTGCTCCAAACGATTGAAGTGAATCCCATCTTTACTGATGGCATATCCTAAGCTGTTAATATAATCCCCCTCCTGCCCGCCTGATGAAATATCCGTTGCCCGATAAATCAAATGCACCAGACCGTTATCATAGATCGCTGCGGCATTGAACACCGAGGCTGCCTCCCAGCGGCTCTCTTTCTTGGGGTAAAAAATCGGTTGGTCAGAATAACGTTTTAGCTTAATCATATTTTCCTCTGATCTAGGCGGGGTTTATGCATTCCGATTGATCATTTTGGGGACTGTTAACCATTCTGGAAACGGCATAAGCCTCCAGAGCCTGCGCGGGATAAGGGCGGAGCAGCGGACTCAGTTTTTGGGTGTCAGTTTCCCCAGGGGTGAGCCACATCCCATAAGCGGATTCCGGTAAAATTACCGGCATGCGGTTGTGGATCGGGGCCATTAATTCGTTGGGGCTGGTAGTGATAATCGCCGCCGAGAGGATTTGCGAACCATCCGGGGAATTCCACTCCTCCCATAAGCCTGCGAAGGCAAAAGCTTTGCCATCTTTCAGATGAATATACATAGGGGTCTTGGCTTTTTCGCCGGGGATTTGTTGCCACTCGTAGAAGCCATCCGCCAAAATCAGGCAGCGACGGCGTTTGAAGGCGTTTTTGAACGATGGTTTTTCGGCCAGGGTTTCAGCGCGGGCGTTGATCATGCGGCTGCCGATGGAGGGGTCTTTGGCCCAAAAGGGTACCAATCCCCAGGTGAAGAAATCGAGTTTGTTATCACCCGTATTGGCGATAACCGCAACCGGTTGGCTGGGCGCGATGTTATAACGAGGTTGAAAACTTTGCTGGGGGAAAGCCACCCAGGGAAAAGCTTCCTGCAAATCAGCAGGGTCAACTGTGAGCGTAAAACGTCCGCACATCAAAAATCTCCTTCTAAAACTTGTCAAAAAAATAGCCCCCGGACCTGAGGGGGGCAGGCCAAGGGGCTAACTTCATTATGGCATAAAGCATTTCTCGTGTCAAGCATTTTTGTAAAATTGAAAAGATATTTCAACCCCGTTTTCCATCAAGCGATGATTTGCTGCGGGTGCGCTGCAATTGAATCTGCGGGGTGCGGCGGGCCAGTAAATCGAGTGAGATCTCGATCACCTCGCGGGCTTCATCGGGCGTGGTGGTGCCAATTGTGACCATATCTTGCTCGCGGATGGTGTTCCACACAAAAGCCAATCCGGCCACCGGCAACAAGCGCCCCGCGGCCAGGGGCTTGATCGTCATTACTGGTTTCTGGGCGTTGTTGATGATTTTCATCACCCAATCGGTTTCAACCTGCATGAGGAATCCGGTGGCATTATAAAGCTGGATGTAGGTCTCCACATCGGCACCGGTTTCATCAGCGTAAATCACGGTTTCGGGCATGTGTGTTGAGAGGCCGGGAATCATTTCGTATTGGCGGATGAGTTGGGTGTATTTTTCGATGTCGCGTATTTTGCGATACAACCGATCCATCAGGGCATCGGTGACCATTTGGTGCGGCATGCAGATGGCCGCGCCCGCGGCTTTGCACTGGGCAATCACCGCTTCAGGTTCGTTAACGGGATCGCCTCCGGGCAGAAGATCAAACCAGGGGGTTAGAATCAACTTGATTTCCTGAGATGTGCGCTGCTGAACTTCTTGCACGGCCTCTGTCAAAAGGGGGTGCAGCGGCCCCATCACCGTATCTACCCCAGCAGTCAAGAAAACCTCCAAGATCGAGACGATCTTGTCTCGGGTTTGGGTATCCCGAATCAATTTGTCTTTGGCGGCGCTGTAGTGGGAATATCCCAAAAACCAGTTTGTGCCGACAATCAAGCGGGATAAAGATAAATTACCAACTATCGTGCGTGGAAAGCTCATTTGCGTTGCCTTTCTGTGTGCGAAATTTGAACAGATGATTGCATTTTAGCCCAAAGCAGAAAAATTCGCTATGGCAACCAGAACTTGACAGTGTCTAGTTATTAAGGCATAATCTTGACACTGTCAAGTTTCGATTTTCTATCGATCATTACGGAGTTTTATGAATCCCTATCAATCCGAAAAACAGCATATTGTGCAAACCGCCCAGGAGTTGGTGCGAAAAGGCTATTTAATGGCTACGGGCGGCAATATTTCGCTGCGCATTCCTGGGGAAGATGCTTTTGCAATCACGCCTTCTAATTATGATTACATGTTGATGACCCCCGAGGATGTTTGCGTTCTGAGCCTGGAGTTGGAACCGCTCTCCGGGGAACGGAAACCCTCCGTGGAAGCGGCGATGCATGCGGCCATTTATGGGGTGCGCGCCGATGTTCATGCGGTAATCCACACCCATCAGGTGTATGCCAGCGCTCTAACCTTGATCGACGCGCCGATCCCGGCCTTATTTGATGAACAGGCTCGCTTTTTGGGTCGCAGCGTGGATATTATTCCCTATGCGCCTTCGGGAACCGGGATGCTGAAGAATAAGATTGCCAAGCATGTGCAAAATCATAACAATGCTTTCATGATGAAAAATCATGGGGCTTTGATTTTTGGGCATGATCTGGAGCGAGCGGTGCATAATGTGGAAATTTTGGAAAAATGCTCTCTGGCTTATCTGTTGGCAATCTGTTCGGAGCGCAAAGTGAGCAAAATTCCGCTGGCTGTGCGCGAGATTGCCTTTAGCAAGCTGCGCAAAGATCAGAAAAAAATTGCCGCCGGTGATTTCGAAACCGACGGGGAATAATGGACGGAGAAACCATGAACGAGTCACAATACGCCATTTCGACATACCCGGATGTAGAAGCAATCTATACCCGTTTGAAAGCCCTCACAAACCAGCCTATTCGCCCCATTCGCCGGGAAGCCATGGCAGATGTGCTGGCTTATTTCGATCAGAAATGTGCCAAATCGAAGGCTTTGACGGACGAGGCCAAGCAGTACATACCCGGTGGGGTGCAACATAACCTGGCTTTCAACTATCCTTTCCCAATTGCCATCGAAAAAGCAGAGGGTGCCTATCTTTGGGATGTGGACGGCAACCGTTACATCGACTTTTTACAGGCTGGCGGCCCCACGGTTTTGGGTAGCAACTATGCCCCGGTGCGCGAAAAAGTGCTGGAGATTGTGAACAACTGTGGGCCGGTAACCGGCCTGTTCCATGAATACGAACTCAAACTGGCCCGGCTGATCAACCAGTACATGCCCGCTGTGGAGATGTTCCGCATGTTGGGGTCTGGTACAGAATCGGTGATGGCGGCCATTCGGGCGGCGCGTGCCTATACTAAGAAGAAGAAGATCATCAAGGTTGGTGGTGCTTACCACGGCTGGAGTGATCAGATGGTTTACGGATTGCACATCCCCGGCACCGGGCGCATGGAGGCCACCGGCATCCCGCGCGGGGCCAACCGGCATACCCAGGAATTTTTCCCCAATAATCTGGCAGCCCTGCGCCGCAAATTGATCGCTAATCGCCTGCGTGGCGGCACCGCGGCCGTGATTGTGGAGCCGGTCGGCCCGGAATCGGGCACGCGCCCCGTGCCGCAAGATTTCAATCAAAAAGTGCGTGAGTTGTGCGATGAATTTGGCGCGCTGCTGATCTTTGATGAAGTTGTAACCGGCTTTCGTTTGGGCATGGGTGGGGCGCAAGGTTATTTCAATATCAAACCCGATTTAACGATTTTCGGAAAGTGCGTCACAGGCGGTTACCCGATGGCGGGGGGTGTGGGCGGCAAGCGTGAGATCATGATGCGTTTCGCGGCGGGAATCGGCGGCACGGGCGAGCGCGCTTATATTGGCGGTACGCTTTCGGCCAATCCGCTTTCTTGTGTGGCAGGGTATTATGCTTTGGAAGAGATGGAACGCACGAATGCGGCAGTCATCGCCGGACGCGCCGGGGACCGCCTGACCCTGGGGTTACAAGCCATCATCGAAAAATACGATCTGCCCTTCGTGGCCTACAATCAGGGCAGCATAGTTCATCTGGAAACTTCGGGTGTGATGCTCCTCGATCTCAAAAATCCCCTCAAAACCCTGAAAGAGATCAAATCTCGCAGGCACATGATTGAGGAGATGGGCGCGGCTTATATGTCCCAGGGATTGATCACGCTGGCAGGTTCGCGCATGTACACATCCATGGCCGATACAGATGCCGTTATAGATGAAGCTGTGCAGAAATTTGAGTTGGTGCTCTCCAGTGTTGATGGTGTGTAGCTTTGTCAAGGTGCCTATAACGCGCCCTCACAGGGTAAACGCATTATAAGTTGAGAGTCGAGCAGCCAAAGAGCGTTCTGAAAAGACAATCTTCGTTCCAACCAGCAAGGAGACGTTTGCCATTGATAGCGATCTTCACAAGATTTCTCATCTCCAATCCAACAAGGATACTCTCTTTCACACTCCTTTATTGCCTTATTTTTAGTGCGTTCACCCTGATTTTTCTTTCTCCGCCCATTGACAAATTGGCAATTCTCCGTAAAATTGCGCCTAATGTCTGGACAACTTACTTTTTCCCCAAAAGAACCGGATCGCCCAGGAGCAGCTAGCTCCCTCGGGCGATTTTTCTATCCAGACGGAATATCCCAATCGTAGAGCCGCTTAACGGCTCTATTTTTTTATCCGGAGAAGGAGGTGAACCCTGCCAAAATAATCCCCAACTGCCTACCATCAACCACCAACCGAAATTCCCAGAGGAGATGTAAAAATGAATGCCACCAAAGAACAAAAAGTACTCGGCTACTTGCCCGATGACACCCCGCCCTGGGGAGCGATGCTCAGCCTGGGGTTCCAGCAAGTGCTTACCATGTTCCCGGCCACCGTGTTGGTCGCGGCCCTCACCAAATTCGATGTCGGTGTCACGCTATTGGCGAGCGGCATTGGCACGATAGTGGCGCTGTTGGTTTCTCGCCGCAAAATTCCCATGTATTATGGCTCATCGTTTTCATATATCGCCGTGGTCATCACCGCCATGTCGCTGTATGCTAATGATTGTTTCAGCGATCCCACCACCTTTTATTGCCCCGAAGGGGTTCGTCTGGTGCAGGTCGGTATCATCGGCACCGGCGTGTTGGAAATTTTGTTCGGCCTGCTGATTATGAAAATCGGGAAAGATGCCCTAGATCGAGTTTTGCCGCCGATTGTGACCGGCTCTATCGCCCTGGTGATCGGCGTGGCTCTGGCCGGCGCGGCCCTGGGGATGGCCGGCGCGCACTGGGGTGTGGCCTTCATCACCCTGATCGCCACCATCCTGTTCTCGGTCTATTTGCGGGGCAAGGGTTTGCTGGGTATGCTGCCAATTCTGTTGGGCGCAGTGGTGGGCTACGCGGCCGCGGCGGCTTTTGGTATCATCGATTACTCGGTAATCGGCGCGGCATCCTGGTTAGCGGTGCCCAAAATTACCTTCCCTGATTTTGCCAACCCCAACGCCTGGGCCATGGTCGTGAGTATTTCGCTGATTGCGATTGCTACCATTCCTGAAAGCACCGCGCATCTCTATCAGATGAGTTTGTACATTGACAACCTCGCCGCCGAATTGAAGCGGAAACCCTTCGGTATCAAAAATTTGATCGGCCTGAATCTAGTCGCGGATGGCTCGGATGACATTATCGTGGGTTTTTTGGGGGGCTGTGCAGGCACCAACTACGGTGAAAACAACAGCCTGATGGCCATCACGCGCAATTATTCCGTGCCGGTGCTGATGGCCGCGGGCGTGATTGCCATCCTGCTCGGTTTTGTGGGCAAACTGGCCGCGCTGGTCAACTCCGTCCCGGTGGCCGTGACCGGCGGATTGGCGATCTACCTCTTCGGTGTGATCGGCATGCAAGGTGTGGCGCTGATTCAATCTGAAAAAGTAGATTTATTTGATCCCAAAAATCTGGCGATTGGTTCGGTGATCCTGGTTTTGGGCATTGGCGGCAATCTGGCTTTGCCCGATGGGCTGTTCCCGTTTGTGGTGCCAGGTGTCTTCCCCGTGGGCATCCCGGCCATTGTGTTCGCTGCCATTGTGGGCATCTTACTCAATGTGGTATTCGTGATCTTTCAGCCCAAGGCCGAATAACCAGGGTGAATTTTTACCGCAGAGAGCGCGAAGATTGCAGAGAAAATTCGAGGAACTAAAAACTCAGCGCTCTCTGCGTACTCTGCGGTAAAATACCTTGACAGATTAGCGATTCCGCTTANNACTACCTGGCCTGATCGATGTCCACGTGCATCTGCGCGAACCCGGACAAACCCACAAAGAAGATTTTTCCAGCGGAACCGCCGCGGCGCTCTCTGGCGGTGTCACCACCGTTTTAGCCATGCCTAACACCAAACCACCCCTGGTGGATGCTGACTCCTTCCAGTTGGCGTTGGATGCCGCGGCTCAGAAAGCCTACTGTGATTATGGCATTTTCGCGGGTGCCAACCTGACCAACGCCGCCGAAATCCCGGCGGTAGCCCCGCACGCCGCCGGCCTGAAAATGTACCTGGATGTCACCTTCGGCCCGCTGCTGCTCGATGACACTACGGCCTGGATGCAGCACTTCGAGCACTGGCCGACCGCCCGGCCGATTGTAGCGCACGCCGAGGGGGCCAACATCCCCGCGCTGATTTTTGTGGCGAATTTGTTCAACCGCCCCGTGCATATCTGCCACGTGGCCCGCCGCGCTGAAATCGAGATGATCCGCGCCGCTAAAGAAAAAGGCTACCCGGTGACCTGCGAAGTTGGCCCGCATCATCTCTTTCTTTCCTCGGATGACTTTGAGCGCCTCAGTCAAAACGGCAAATATCCGGGGCGCAAAGAAGTC
>DOTA01000518.1 GCA_003513015.1 Chloroflexota bacterium | reverse complement strand
TCTTCGATGTAGCGTTGGGCGTTGAAAGCCTGCTCCACCTGCCAGGTACCTTCCCAACTGCCACTCAGATCGGGCAATTCATAAATCACACGCACGCGCCGGAAATCGGTGTAGCTGACTTCGTTATCTTTAATGGTCTCGATCAAGAAACCCAATTCGTTGACGCCCACTTTGAGCGGGATAATAAACTGGAGATCGTTTGAGCCTGCGCTTTGCTTCGTTTCGACAAGGTCTGTCCCATTTTCGTACAGGGTTACGCGATAAACTTTGGGGGTCATGTTGATCCCAGCTACGAGCTTACCCCGATAGGCTTCGCTGGTTTTGGCGGTATCGGCCTCGTTGAGTTCAAGAATCTCGGGTAGCGGTTTCCAGATGGAATCCCCCGTTGCCGGGTTGAATTCCGCTAAATATGAGAAGCCATAATTCGGGAAAAAGCCCTCCCCGGCCTTGCCCTCCAATAATTTTTGGTATTGCGCGCCGATCTTATTCCAATCGACCATGGCGGTTTTGGCGATGTAAGCAATTTCTGGGTAAACTCGCACCCCGTGGGCAGCAATATCGCGGGCGTTTTCTCCGGAAGCATAGGGCTGGAAAGCTCCGTTTTCAAAACTGATATAACGGTTGGCCTCTCCGGGGTAATTGGGATCAGCCACCCAGAGCCGATTGCCCTCGACTTTGTAGACGATCAGGGCATGCCCCTTGCGGACCGTTTTTTCTTGCCCCTGTTCGTCTTGCTCTTGCACATAGCGCCCGATGGAAACGTACTGGGGTTCGCCGGTCAGTTTCATAGCATAGGCGAAGGAATACCAGGTTAGCATATCGCTGGTCAAGCCCCATAAGCGGAAAACGCCAATGCCTTTATTCCATTGGTCTACTTGCACCACAGAGGCCCAATGCTGCCCCCAGGAATCATCCTGCTGGAAATCAATGGTGCTGAAGCCATAATTGTTATTGTCGTAGCGGCCATACAATCGCCGCTCACCCGCGCCTAAATATTTCTCGTAGTAATACCACATGGCCGTCAGCGATTGACCGGAACAATGCCCGCCGGGGGAGATGGTTGAGCCATAATTGATAAATTGCCAATCATCCATGCCCGGCGCGAAACCCGTATCCACGTTGGTATCGGCCAGTTCGGCAAACGGAATCTTGGTAATGACAAAATCTGAAAAGTGTGAGGTCAGCAGGGTGGCTTTGTCGCTGGTCAACTCCAACAGCGGCATCCCCTCCAGTTGGCCGGTTTTCTCATCGTAAAAGAAGGCCATGGCAAACTCATCCGGCGAGATTTGGATGGGCACCGACACCGTCATGGCATCCGCCGCGAAAGCCCCACCATTCTCGACATGGATCAGCGGCGTAATCGGGTTGAAGCCCGGCCCAAATTGATGGTTTTTGATTTGCCGGGTCGAGAGCGTAAAAGGCGTGTCTTTTTCGTAGGCCCCCTCTGGCACTTGAATGCTCAAACCGTTGATCGGGCTGCCGGGATCGTTGACCGTCAAAACGCCCTCCGCAGAAACAATCCGCCGCGGGCTGACCTTCTCCTTGCCACCCAGGGTGAGCATATCGCTGGGGCGATTGGCCCACCAGAAAAATAGCCCCCCCACGCCCAACGCCAGAACCAGCAGCACGCCCAAGCAGCCTAAACAGCAACCCCCGCGACGGCGCTTCGGGCGGGGCACAGACTTTTTTACCCGTGCGGGCGGCGGCGCTATCTGCTCAACGGGTTGGCCGCAACCCCGACAAAATCGGGCCTCAGGCGGCAGGGCCGCGCCACAGTGTTTGCAAAACTTTGGGGAGGCATTCATGACTAGCACGATCCTTTTTTCGCAATGTAAAGTCGATTATAGTCCTTGACCTTCCTGATGCGGGATCAATTTTGACAGGATTTCTTGAACCGCTTCGATTTGGGAGGCGGGCAGTAACAGAGTCCAAGTTTCTTCGGGATCGCGGCGAATCCGCGGGGGAAACACAAGTTGGAATTCTAGGGTGGCCGGGTTGCCGCGCTGGATTTTTGCCCCTTGTAGATACCCGTTAATTCCATCCCCTTTGAAGTAATCGCCATTGACGTAAATTTCATCGGGCCCCAGGGCTACCTGCCCCGGCTCGGGGTCGCGGTATACCATCTGTGCGGCCCAATAATTGCCTCCCGCCACAACGCCACCGATCAAACCACCGAAAAGGGCACCCACCCCAAACCCGAGTAAAGCATCCAGCCCAATTTGCAGAATCCCCTCTTCTAATCCCAGCATCCCGCCGGTCAGCGCTCCCGCCAGGGCTAGTAGAAATGTCATACAGCCCCATTGAATTTTCCAATCTCCGGCGGTTTCTTGCCGGGCCTGATCCTTGATCTGCTGCCATTCCGCGGGGCTGTAAACCCAGCGCACCAGGGGACGCTGGCTGGCGAGAAAATTGATCGCGCTTCGCCGTTGACGTTCGCCCAACAGCCAACCAATCAGCCAGGTTAAACCGAACATTCCGAAGAAAGCCCAGGCGATCCAGGCCACGGGCAAGGTGAACACTGCGAGACCGATCGCTGCCAACAGGGAAACAGCGCTCAAACCCAAAATGGGGATCAGGCCGCGTAAATAGGGGTTGGGCGGGGTTTTAATCATCAGCTTTGAAATAATCGGCAGGGTAGGGGCCGGTGAGGGCCTCTTCATCGCGCACCGCCAGGTAAACCACGGTATCGCTGGGGTAGAAGTAAACCCCATAGGAGGGGCTGAGCACCAGGGCGGTTGAGGGGGCCTCGATGGTTTCGAGCGGGCGGCCCCAAATATCCACCAAATCTGCCAGGCGGTCGCCGGTTTGCACCAGGTCGCCCGATTTCACGCGCGGAATTGAAACGCAAGCCTGTGAGGCGCGCAGCGTCCCCGAACGCCGCACGGGAAAACCGGTCTCGACCACCTTGATGCCTGCGATGGCTTCCATTTCGCCCTCCAACATGCCCACCCAACGCAGCACATTGCGCGTGCCGCTCAACGCGGCTTGCGTGATATTCAGGTTGGGCATCAGGCCGGAACCGAGTTCCACGGTGAAGGCCGGGATGCGGCCTACTAGCAGCGCCGCGCCCGAGGTGGAGCGGTGCAAATCGAGGTCGATGTATTTTTCGGAGGGGTATTCGTTGATGATGGTATGCCCAAAAACTTTGAGCATTTCATCCAGTTTGGCGGCCAGGGCCTCGGCCTCCGCTTTGTTTTGGGCTTCGTTTTCGTCGGCATGATAAAGTACCCGGTCGCGGAAAGCGAAGGGGATGGAGTGCGGCCAGGTGTTGTGATAATCGATGAGATAGTCGGCGCTCTTTTGCATTTCGGCGAACAGGCGGGCGTAAGCTGTTTCGAGCGAGGAAGGCGGCTCTTTTTCAGGGTCGAGGGGTTTGGGCGGTTTGCCATCCGGCCAAAGGCGGTTGGGGTCGGTGGGGGCGTGGTAAGGCTCGCGTTTTGTGGTGCGCAGCCCGGCAGGATTCAAGGCCGGGATGGCGACGATGGTGCCGCGCAGTTGATCGACCAATGCTTGGGTGAGCAATTGGTAAAGGATCACCGGCCCGGAGTGTTCGTTGCCGTGAATTCCGGCGGTCAGCCAGATGCAGGGGCCGGGTTCGCGGCCTTGGGCGATGATCACAGGCAAAAATTCGGTGTGGCCGGTGGGATGGGCGAGGGCCTCCCAACGTCCGTATTGGAGGGTGCCGGGTTGGGCGGTGGCGCTGCCCACAGTCAGTGGTGTTGTCATGGGATTCTCCGGTGAAATTTTGATGGGGCAAAATAAAGGGCGTTATCCATTTATTTTAACCAGAGATAAACTGAGATGAACAAAGACTTTTGGCAGAAAATCAGCACCAATCACCGTTTATCTCTGTTCATCTCTGGTGAATTTTGAGAAATCAGGAACGCTGGTTGTTATTCCAGCAGCAGGCAGGCCGCTTGATGACCAGGGCTGACCTCCACGAATGTGGGAATATATTCTTTACATTCGGGTTTGGCAACCGGGCAGCGCGGGTGGAAACGGCAGCCCGAAGGCGGATTGATCGGGCTGGGCACATCGCCCTCTAAAACGATGCGCTCGCGTTCCCTGGCTGCCTGGGGATCGGGCACAGGCACCGCCGAAAGCAGCGCTTTGGTGTAAGGGTGCTGTGGGTTTTCGTAAAGTTCATCTTTGGGGGCGATTTCTACAATTTTCCCCAGGTACATCACCGCCACCCGGT
>DOTA01000134.1 GCA_003513015.1 Chloroflexota bacterium | reverse complement strand
ATACCGCTGGGTGGTTTTAGGCGTTTTTATGCTCGTCAATTTGACCATCCAAACTCTGTGGATTGCCTATGCCCCCATCAGCGGTCCGGCGGCGCAGTTCTATGGCGTCAGCGATTTGCAAATCGGCTTTCTGGCGATGTCGTTTATGATCGCTTTCATTCCGCTTTCGCTGCCGGTAGCCTGGGTGATCGACACTTTCGGCTTTCGCTCGGCGGTCAGCATCGGCGTGATTTTGATGGGCATTTTCGGGATTTTACGCGGGTTGGCAGGATCGAGTTTTTCCCTGGTTTTGTGGAGCACCATTGGGATTGCCGTTGCGCAGCCATTTTTGCTCAACGCCTGGACCAAAGTCCCGGCCAACTGGTTTGCTATCGAGGAGCGCGCCACCGCGGTGGGATTGGTGACTCTGGCAAATTTGGTGGGCACCGCCTTAGGGATGGTACTGACCCCCATTTTGATTGAAACTCTCCCGATCCCCACGGTGCAACTCATTTATGGCGGGTTTGCGGCCGTTTCGGCGCTGCTGTTTGTACTGCTCGCGCGCGAAAATCCGCCGACGCCACCTTGCCCGCCCGGTGGGGAAGTGCGCGCCCTGATGCTCGATGGCTTGAAACACGCCCTAACCGTCAAGCCGTTTTGGTTTGTGCTGCTGGTTTCATTCATTGGGTTGGGTATATTTAACGGTGTCACCACCTGGGTGGAGAATATCATCCGGCCGCGTGGTTTTACACCCACGGATGCTGGGACTCTCGGCGCGCTGATGATTGTGGGCGGGGTGATTGGGGCCGTGGTGATCCCTGCTCTTTCAGATAAGCAGCGCAAACGCCAAAAGTTTCTGCGGATTGCGCTAATCGGTGCCTTGCCCGGATTAATTGGCCTGACCTTTGCGACCTCCTCGTTTTGGCTGTTTGCCTCGGCCTTCGTGATGGGCTTTTTTCTGGTCAGCGCCATGCCCATCAGCATGCAGTACGCCGCCGAAGTCACGCAGCCCACGCCGGAGGGCACCTCTAACAGCCTGATCCAACTCTTTGGCCAGGGCGCGGTGGTTTTTGTGTACATCATGGAAGCGCTGAAAACCGCAGAGGGTTCGTTTACACCTTCGCTTTTGCTGGCGATTGGGCTGGTATTGTTGAGTTTGATCTTCGTTTCGCAGATGAAAGATGTTGAAAGGTAAAACCGCATGACCGAATCCGGGCAACACATCCTCGTTCACGATGTCGGCACCACCGGCAACAAGGCCTGCCTCTATCGGGTCGGCCAAACTCTGGAACTGGTTGATTCGCATGTGGCCGAATATCCCGTTTACGTGCTCGAAAATGGCGGCGTGGAGCAAAAGGTCGATGAATGGTGGCAGGCCATTGCCCAATCGACCCGCCAGGTGCTGCAAACCAGCGGCATTGATCCGCAAACCATTCGGGGGTTGGCTTTTTGCGCCCAAATGCAGGGCGTGGTGCTGGTCGACAAAAATGGAACGGCGCTGCGCAACGCCCTGAGTTACATGGATGGCCGCGCCACAGCCCAAATCGAGCGCTACCTGCGCACCGGTTTCCCCCGCATCGACGGTATGAATCTGGTAAAGCTCCTGCAATTTGTGCGTCTGACCGGCGGTGGCGTAGCCAGTGCCAAAGATTCTCTCTGGAAATACCTGTGGGTGCGTGAGAACGAGCCGGAAATTTTCGCGGCCACACACAAGTGGCTGGATGTGAAGGATTATCTGGTGCTGCGCTGCACGGGCGAGTTCAGCATGGGGTATGACTCCGCCAATGTGACTTTTGTTTTTGACACGCGCCCGGAGAAACTGGAATGGTCAGAATCCCTTTGCCGGAAATATGATGTGGAACTGGATCACCTGCCTAAATTAGCGGGAGCCACCCAAAAGGTCGGAGCGTTGCTCCCCGGACCCGCGGGTGAGATGGGCCTCCCGGAGGGGATTCCCATCTTTGGCGGCGGTGGCGATCTCTCCATGATTTCAGTCGGGTCCGGTGGCTTTGATCTCCATGATACGCATATTTACATCGGCACCTCAGGCTGGGTGGTCGCCAATATTGATCGGCGCATGACCGACATCAACGCCCTGATTGCGGGCGTGATCGGGGCGGTGCCGGGGCGCTATAACTATATCGCCGAGCAAGAGACCTCCGGCAGTTGCCTGCAATGGGTGCGCGACCATCTGGCGCTGGATGAAATTGGGGTGTATTTGGGAGATCGGGCTGGAGATGTGGAACAGGCCGAGCGCAGTCTGTACGGTTTGCTCAACAACGTGGTAGCTGAAACTGCGCCGGGTTCGCGCGGGGTGATTTTNNGTGCTGGAGGGCGATGCCTTCCACAAACGCTGGATGCTGGATGCTATCGAAAAGAAGGTGTCCCGACAGGAGACGTTGCGCTTTGTGGGCGGCGGCGCGCAATCCGACCAATGGGCGCAGATTTTGGCCGATGTGACCGGGCGCACCATCGAAGTGGTGGCCAGCCCGCAGAATGTGGGTGCGTTAGGCGCAGCTATCACCGCCGCGATTGGCCTGGGATTGACCAGTTTTGAGCACGCCAAAAAAATGATTAAGGTTGCAAAAACCTTCGAACCGTTGCCCGAAAACCGGGCGGTTTATGAGCGGCAGTTTGAGATTTTCAAGAAACTGTATCAGCAAAATCGCAAGTTGTATAAAACGTTGAATGAAATAGAACGCGGATGAAGCGGATTCAACAAAGATAACTGGAAGTAATTCTGATTTTTGTCTGCGAAAACCTGTAATATCAGCGTTGATCCGTGTTCCATTAATTGTGAGGTGCGAAATGCCCAAAAATATTCTTATGATTTCTGATGGACGCGTACACCCGCCCTTGATGGGGCGCTTCTGGCTGCGCTATGCCTTGGCAGGGATGCAAGGTTTCAATTTTGCACGGGTCAACTCGATGGAAGATTTGCTCAACACGGATTTGAAAGGTTTTCATGGATTGGTGCTGTACTTCCATCACAAAGAAATTTCTGAGGCCGCGTTGGATGTTTTTAATGCTTTCATCTCAGGTGGTGGCGGGGTGCTGGCGATCCACTCGGCCACGGCCTCTTTTCAAAATGCGGAGCGATTCACGGATATTCTCGGCGGCAAATTTTCGAGGCATGGGCCGGTTGAGTCTTTTGAGGTTACGCCGGTTTCCCCGTCCAGCGGAATTTTTGACCGCATCTCCCCATTTACCGTTACCGATGAACTCTACTTGCACGATTTGCAGCCCGACATTGAAACGCACTTCACCACGCTCTATGAGGGTCAGTCCGTCCCGATGGTGTGGACCCGCCGTCACGGGGAAGGCCGCGTGTGTTTCGCCTGCCCCGGCCACCGCGCCGCCTCGCTGCGTGTGCCGGAATATCAGCAGGTGTTAATCCGTGGTTTGATGTGGGCTTGTAATGCAACCTGAAATTTCACCACCAAGGCGCGAAGACTCAAAGATTCACAAAGAATTCTTAGGGTTGCTTCGTGTCTTGGTGCCTTTGTGGTTAAGCAAAAGAACGCATTATGACTAAAACCCTGAAACTTTCAGTTGTCGGCTGTGGGGGTATCGCTGATATTATGGCCTATTTTGCTCGTTTGACTCCCGGCGTGCAGTTGACCGCGGCTTGCGATATTTCGCCTGAACGCGCCGAGCCCTTTGCGCGCAAGCACAAAATCCCCGCGGTGTACACCGATTATGCCGAAATGTTGGCCGCAGGTGGATTTGATACCGTCTACCTGGCGGTGCCGCACAACCTGCACTTCGAGATGATTAAATCTGCTGCGCAGGCGGGATACCACATTTTCACCGAGAAACCGCTCACGCGCACTTACGCCGAAGGGCAAGAGATCATAGCGTATGCCACCGAGAAAGGCCTCAAAATTGGGGTCAACTACCAGTACCGCTACGATAGCGGCTGTCACCGGCTGGCACGTGCCGTACAATCCGGCGCGCTGGGCGAGGTGCGTTATGCCCGCATCAACATTCCCTGGCACCGAGAGCAAAGCTATTTTGATAGCTCCCCCTGGCACAAAAGCCTGGCGCAAGCTGGCGGCGGCACATTGATTACGCAGGCCAGTCACTTGATTGACGTGGTGCTGTGGGCCGTGGGGAGTCACCTGGTTTCGGTGATGGGCTACACTGCGCGCAAAGTTTTTACCGATGTGGAAGTCGAAGATTTGGCCCTGGGCACGGTTGAGCTGGCGAACGGNNGGGCTTCCGGGATTGGATTCTCAAAGATGAACCCTATCTGATCCCCGGAGAAGCCGCGCTGCCGGCGCTTCAAGTGGTCGAAGCCTTTTACCAATCTGCAAAATTAGGACAGAAAATATGGATTTCAAAATGAAACAAAAATGGCTCTTCGTTGTTCTGCTCAGTTTCTTCGGGTTGGTTTCCTGCAACTCGGCCCAAACCGTAATGCATAAATCGGTGAGCGTCTATTATGCCGGCCCGGACGATGGGGTTAAAACCGCGCTCGATTTAGCCGCTCAAGCCCAAACCGTGGCATGGGCGGCTGATCCCGCCCAAGCGGAAGTGTGGATTCTCAATGGTGAGATTCCCGATCCGCAGGCCGCCGCGGCTCACCTTGAGGGCGGCGGGGGTGCCATCCTTATCA
>DOTA01000040.1 GCA_003513015.1 Chloroflexota bacterium | reverse complement strand
TGAAATGGTGGTCGAACCGGATCCAGGTATGGCTCGCCTGGATGGCACAATCACGCTCAATCGTCATGCAGATGGCGAAGGCGTACCTGCTCGGGGCGCAAATGTGGTGATTTCTAGCTCGTTTGGAACTACCCAACTGCGCACCAGCCCAGATGGAAAGTATGTTTACTACTATGGACCATCTGGCCTGCCAGCCGACGCAACAGTGATGGCAAGCTACGCTGGGTATCAGGATGCTGAAGCCGAAACCTCCCTGGTTTCCGGCAGCACCACCACAGAAAACCTGGAACTGGAACTGATCGCCCCCTGGATCAATCTCACTGCTGACGAATTCGAGGTGACTCTTCACTCAGAGATGAGCACCACCCTGAGTTTCGACATTCAGAACCTGGGTCTGACCGATCTGGTGATCCCGGTCATTCAGGAAATCTCTGGCACCGTGAGTGGTCTGGCCAGCACAGCTTATGCCACCAACTGGGTTGATACCGCTTTCAGTGTGGATGCTCAAGTCTCCCAAGATTTGGCCTCTGCGGGAACTGCGGATATGTTCATCTGGCTGCGAGAACGTGCTGATCTCAGCCCTGCTTACCAGATCAATGATAAAGATTTGCGTCACACGTTCGTTTTCAACGCTCTCAGCAGCGTGGCGAACAGTTCGCAAGCGGAAATCATTCAATACCTGGAAAGCCATGGGTTTGAATACACCACCTTCTGGATCAACAACTCCATCCTGGTTCGCAATGGCGATCAAGCTCTGGTCAANNGAACCTGATCCTGACCAATATGCAGTTGTTGCCCCCAGCGCTTCCAGCACCAACGCCGATCCTACCTGGAATATTGACATCGTCAATGCACCCCAGGTTTGGGAACAGTTGGGTGTAACCGGTCAAGGCGCAGTTGTGGCGAATATCGATACCGGCGTGCGCTACTCTCACGAAGCCCTGGTGGATTCCTACCGTGGTAACCTGGGTGGCGGCGTCTTCGATCACAACTACAACTGGGGCAGCATCTATGGTGAAGGCCCCATTGCCTGCCCGGATTCTGATATCGCACCTTGTGACTGGGCCGGTCACGGCAGCCATACCATGGGTACCATGGTGGGTGGCGATGGCTTAGGCCCCTTCGATCTGGATATCGGTATGGCTCCGGATGCTGAATGGATCGCCTGCATGGGCTGCGATATCGTGCCCAATAACTGTTCGGATGAAGCCCTCACCGGTTGCGCCGAGTGGATGGTCGCACCGTTGGATCTGTCGGGTAATAACCCTGATCCTACCAAAGCCCCGGATGTAATCAACAACTCCTGGGGTGGCGGCGGCGAAGATGATTGGTACTACAGCTTTGTCGAAGCCTGGCATGCCTCGAATATTATCCCCGTCTTTTCGGCGGGTAATGCTGGCCCCGGTTGTGATACCCTGGGTTCTCCCGGTAGTTATGACAACGTTTTGGGCGTCGGTGGCACCGATAATGCTGATAACAACTACACCTACACCAGCCGCGGCCCTGGCTCTGGCACGGGAGTCTTCCCGGTTCAGAAGCCGGATGTGGCTGCTCCGGGTGAGGCGGTGCCTTCATCCATCAATACAGGTGATAGTAGCTATGGCGTTTATAGCGGCACCTCGATGGCTGCCCCGCATGTCTCCGGCTTGGTGGCACTCTTACGCTCGGTGGATCCTACGATCAGTTTCGATGAAATCTGGGATATCTTGACCAACAATGCTGTTACTGATGTGACCCTCAAGAACGGTACCTGGTGTGGTGCTGGACCAGACTTCCCGAACTATGTGTTTGGGTATGGCCGGATCGATGCCTTCGCCAGTGTAATGGCAGCACAAAGTAGCAGTGATGTTCCCTGGCTCGAATTGGATGTGTACGATGGTGTGATTGTCCCCATGCCGCCTGCGGTGACGAATGTCTTCACAGGCACCATGACGGTTGAGATAACGATCGATACCACTGGGTTGCTGCCCGGCGACTATTATGCTACCTTGCGTGTCTTGCATAATGATCCCCTGACCGGTCAGGTTCTCATCCCCGTTCACTTGATCGTGCCTGGAACCTATGAGATCTACCTGCCAATCATAATGCGCTAAATGCTCTCTTCCAGAAGTTTAACAATGAAATAACGCCAATCTTCTGATGAAGGGCCACCAGGTTTTCCTGGTGGCCCTTTTTGATTACCCTTTAGGGAGTTGAGGGCCGAAGGCCTGAAACAAAAAAACACCGGCTTAGCTGGCGGAAGGCAGAGACTTATTACGCATCCACCAATCGCCACAGACCAGCATTGGATTTAGCATCTTCGGGGGAAGCAACCCATCCCGGCTGTAACGGCTCCAAGAGTGACCCAAACCATTGAGATTTTGCCACAAATGGATAGGCTGCCAGCGCCTCCAGCCATTGGCGCTCCGCCTCTGTTTCGCCGTGTTGCTCAAACAAGAGTGCTTGTGCCGGAATGTAATATAGCAGCGGGATGAAAGCGCGCCGCGCTTGAATGATGGGCCGTGCCTGTTTCAAGATTTGCTCAGATTGGGTTGTTTCTCCCGTTTTGAGATGCTGGATGGCCTGAGCAATCAACACCCGACAGTGTTCGTCTCGCTGGCTGATTTGGGCATACACCTCCGCACTCTCGTCCAGGGAATGGCGTGCCTGGGTGTAATTCCCTAAACTTAGAGCCAATTCCCCATTTTTGAGCAGGCAGTACCCCAATGCCCGGCGGTATCCGGTGGTGTGGGCGGCAGCAAGGCCGCGCTGGCACCACGCTTGGGCTTGCTCAAAATCTCCCTGGTGAGCCAGGGCCGCGGCCAACATGCCCATTTCCAGCCCGTAACGCAGCCCGAGCGATTGATAAATTTCTACCCCCTCCAGCAATAGATTGACAGCTTCATCAAATTCGCCCAACATCATATGGGCGAATCCCAAATTTCGCAGGCTGTCGGCGATTCCTAAACGATCGCCGGCTGCCTGGCGCATGTGGCAGCCCTCTTCGATCAGCGGTTGGGCCTGTGCGAATTCTCCCTGGTAGAGCAGCGTGGTTCCCAATGACATGCTAGCCGCGGCGATGCCGCGTAGATCGCCTAAAGCGCGACGGGCTTCCAGGGCTTGCCGGTGATAATCGGCCGCGGCGGCGTAATTGCCCAAATTCCAGGCCACACTACCCAGATCGCCAAGCATTTGCGCCGCTTCCCAAGGTGCTTTGGCCTCACGAAAGCAGGCCAGGCTTTGCGAGTAATATTCTTGGGCTTGAGGACGCTCGCGGCCCTCGATTTGATGCCCGCGCACTTGCCAGATCAAGCCTTGTTCTAAAGCCACCTCTTCCCCGGTTTGTGAGAGTTGATCCAGATGGGTTTGCGCCTGTTCTAATGCTTGACAGGCTGTTTCTCGCGCCCCCAACAGCCAGTCGAAGCGCCCCTGCCAGGCCAGTAAATGGATTTTCAGGCGCTCCCCGTCTTCTCGCCCAGCGGATTTTTCTAGCGTGTTGAGCGTGGTTTGACACAGCCGTGCGCCTTCCGCGTAGCGCACGCGCAGGTGCAAATAGTGACAGATCCCATCCACCAGGGACAGGAGTTGGCTTGCGGCACCTTGCTGCGCGGCCCATTCCCAGGCGGCTAAGGCATTGTTGTGTGCGGAACGCAAGACCTCCAGAGCGGAGCGTTGCTGGGGGCCTTTGAACGCTTGCAGCCATTCGGCGAGCGCCTGCAAGTAAAAATCGGCGTGTCGAACAGAGACCCGTTGATAATCATCCGGGTTTCGCGCCAGTTTTTCAGCCCCGAACTGGCGCAGGAATTCATGCAGATGAAAATATCCGGTTGGCGACCAATTGAGAAGGGATTGTCTCGCCAGGGTTTGCAGGGTACTCAGGGATGTCTCACTCACAGCCTGGGCGGCCTGACGGGTGAAATCATCCCGAAAGATCGATAAAGCTGACAGGGCTTTTTGAGCACCTGCATCTAAAAAGTTCCACGAGGTTTGCAGCACCGCCCGCAGGCTGCGATGTTGTTCGGCCACGCCTGGCCACGCCGTGGCAAGCAGGTCGAGGCTGCCCCGGATTTCGGCGGCAATCTCTGCGGGGGCGAGCACATCGCTCCAGGCCGCAGCCAGTAAAATGCCCAGGGGCAGCCCCTCCACGGTGCGGCAGATTTCAATGATGGCGTCTAAATCTGCTGGCGCGGGATCATAAGATGGCTGGATGCGCTGTGCGATCTCGATGAAGAGTTTTACAGCACTGCTTTGGAGGCTGGATGCGGCCTGGGTGGGCAGGGCCAGGCCCAAAAGTGGGAAGCGTTGCTCCCCTGGCAGGTTCAAACTCACCCTGGAAGTGACCAACATTTTCAAGCGGCTGGGTGCCATCCCCAAAATTTCGGCGATTAAATCCATCCCAGCCAACAGGTGCTCGAAGTTATCCAAAACCAGCAGAATTTCCTGATCCCGCAGAAATTCGAGGAGTTGGGAACGTGGGTTCCCCTGTCCGCGAGATGTGAAGTTGAGGGCGTCAGCCAGGGCGGGGAGCAGGCCCGCGGGGGATTGCACCGCAGAGAGGGGCACAAACACAACCCCCTGCCGAAATTCTGCCTGCAAGTGATGGGCGATTTCGAGCGCCAGACGGGTTTTGCCGATGCCGCCCGGCCCGGTGAGGGTTAGCAGCCGGCAATTGGATTGGGTCAAATAGCCGCAGATTTGCTCGAATTCGCGTTCCCGGCCAATCAGTGGCGTGAGCGGGTTTGGCAAAGGGGGCGGCTGGTGGCTGGCGGGGGCGGGGCTTCCGTTTTGGATGCGGCGGTAGAGTTCGGTAGTAGCTGTTTCGGGTTCAATGCCCAGGGTTTGGGCCAGAATGTTGCGGCATTGTTGGTATTGCGCCAGGGCGGCGTGGCGTTGGCCGGTGGCTTCAAGCAGGCGCATCAGTTGGCGGTGACCTTGTTCCTGCCAGGGTTCGAGTTCAACAAAGCGTCGGGCGTGGGGCAGGGCTTTGTGATATTCCCCATTTTGTTGGTAGTGTTGGCTGAGCGTTTTTAGGGTTTCTACCAGGGTGCGGGCCAGGCTTTCGCGTTTGAGCAAAAGCCACTCATCCAGGGGCAGGCTGTCTTTGGGATTCAACCCGGCCAAAAATTCGCCGCGATACAACTGGGTGGCCTGTTCTAGTTGGGCAGGATTGGGAAGTGAATGTTGACTCTGGGCTAAGAATTCGGCCACATCGCTGTAAAAATTGGCCGCGGGGTTGCGCTGAATCGTTTGGCGCGTGGTGAGCAAAAAGGGGCAGAGCGCTCCCCGATCCCCGATGATTTTGCGTAAATTCGAGAGCGCCCAGCGCAGGTTCGCGCGGGATTCCGTTCCATTGGCATCGGGCCAGAGCAGGGCAGCCAGGGTTTCACGACGGTAGGGCTGGGGTGCTTCAACCGCGAAAAAAGCCAACAAGATGCGGATTTTGTCCGAATCGAAGCCCTTCAAGATTTCTCCGTTGCGAGAAACTTGAAACCCCCCTAGGGTATGGATTTCAATTTGGCCCATGGTGGATGGATTTTCGGTCTGAAATTTGGAGTGCCAGCCAGTTTATCAGATTATAGCAAGTTTTGCTGCTTCCTAACGATTTCCTCACGGTGGCTGGTTATCGTATGGATATGCAGCAATATCCGCGGCGATATATCTCTTACTTACTGCGATTATGGCAGGCCGATAGCAATGGAAAAACGGTCTGTCGTTACTCGCTGGAGAATCCGCATACCGGCAATTTGGTGGGGTTTGCTAACTTTGATGACCTTATCCATTTTTTGGCAGATGAAACCACGCGGATTGTCGCAAACGGAGAGGAGGTGCAGAAAGAGATGTAAATTCCCAATATCCCTCTTTTGAAATTTTGATTCAAAACAAACGAAACGCGCAAAGGAGCATGACATGTTTTTCAAAGTAACAACACTTCGCAAGCAAATTTTTATTCTCGCAAATTTATTCCTTTTGGGGCTGATACTGCTGCTTTTTAATCTCCCAGGCAGGGCAATTGCCGCCCCTCAGGCTGATCTGGTGACGGTGGCGCCGGGCAACCCCATCGAAATCGCCACCATCACCTGGTGGGATTGGGGCCAGGAAAATCAAACCATTCTGGATGCTGTCGCCCTGGCCATTGATGATTTTGGAAGCATCAAAGGTTTCAACGTGCAGCAAAATGATTATGACGGCGCTTGTGATGGCGGCTCTGGCACGACCGCAGCCAACGATGTAATTGCCAATGCCCAGAATATCGGTGTAATCGGTTCGCTGTGCTCGTCCAGTTCTGGCGCGGCGGCCGCTGTGCTGGAAACCGTCGGGGTGGTGATGATTTCTCCGGCCAGCACCGCCTCAGATGTGTATCTCAATGGGCCAACCGTGTTTAACCGCGTGGTGATCACCGACCCGGATTTTGAAGGCTGGAATGCCAAGATCAGTTACTTACCTGCGGTGCTGGCCTGGCAGAGGAATTTTGAGCAAATTTATGGTTATCAACCCGGCGGGTTTGGCAAATATGCTTACGATGCCACCTGGCTGCTGCTGACCCGCCTCGATGAGGTCAGCAGCTTGAACGGCGGCAACCTGGAGATCAGTCGGGCTGCTCTGGCAGCCGCCGTGCGCGGCACCAGCCAAAC